>JASJEC010000013.1 GCA_030064845.1 Kiloniellales bacterium | reverse complement strand
GCCGCGGCGACGCCCGGCAGGGGCGCGTGGTAGGCCATGGCGGCCTCGGCCATGCCGCGCGGCACGGCGCTTCCGGCTGGCGCCGGGTAGGCCGCGCCCGGGCCGTGGTGCGCGCGGAGCGCGGAGAAGGCGGTCGCCGCGACCGTGGTCGAGGCCCGGTGCCCGGCCTCGGCCAGCGCGTGGCGGCAGGCCGAGACGATCAGGCCACGCACCAGCGCCGGGTCGCGGAAGCGCACCTCGGTCTTGGCCGGGTGCACGTTGACGTCGACCTCTTCGGGCGGCAGCTCGAGAAAGAGCGCGACCAACGGGTGACGGTCGGACGCCAGGAAGTCGTGGTAGGCGCCGCGCACCGCGCCGTGCAGCAGCCGGTCGCGGACCGGCCGGCCGTTGACGAAGAGATACTGTTGCTGCGCGTTGGCGCGGTTCAGGGTCGGCAGGCCGATGTAGCCGGTCAGGCGGAGCTGCTCGCGCAGGGCCTCGATCGGCAGCGCGTTGTCCTTGAACTCCCGGGCCATCACCGCGGTCAGCCGCTTCAGGCGCCGCTCGAAGAGGTCACCCTCGGCGGCCGGCAGGCGGAGCGTGGCGCGGCCCTCGTCGGTCAGGGTGAAGCCGACCGCCGGATGGGCCATGGCGAGTCGGCGCACCGCGTCGAGCACGTGGCCCGACTCGCTGCGCGGCGTCTTGAGAAACTTGAGCCGGGCCGGCGTGGCGAAGAAGAGATCGCGCACCTCGACCCGCGTGCCCCGGGGCTGGGCGCTCGGTGTCGCCGCGCCCTTGCGGCCGCCCTCCACCGTCAGGCTCCAGCCTTCCGCCGCGCCCTTGGCGCGGCTCGCCAGCGTCAGACGGCTGACCGCGCCGATCGAGGGCAGGGCCTCGCCGCGAAAGCCCAGCGTGGCGATCTTGACCAGGTCGTCGCCCGGCAGCTTCGAGGTCGCGTGGCGCTCGACCGCCAGTTCAAGCTCCGCCGCCGACATGCCCCGGCCGTCGTCGGTGACCGAGAGGAAGGTCCGGCCGCCGTCGCGCAGCACCACGTCGATCTGCCCGGCGCCCGCGTCGAGCGCGTTCTCGACCAGTTCCTTGACCGCGGCGGCGGGGCGCTCGATCACCTCGCCGGCGGCGATCCGGTTGACCAGGGATTCCGGCAGGCGGCGCAGCCTCACGGCGCGGTCTCCGCGAGGTAGCGCCGCGCCAGCACCTTGCCTTCCTCGACGGCGGGCTGGCCGAAGGGATCGACGCCCAGAAGGTCGGCTGTGATCAGCGTCTCCAGCATGAAGTGGGCGAAGAGGCCGCCCAGGACCGCTTCGTCGAGCCGCTCCAGGGTGAAGACCCGGACCGGCCGGCCGTTGTTGGCCAGAGTGTCGGCCGTGGCCCGCGCCATGGCCGCCATGAGGTCGCCGAGCCGGCGCCCGCCCAGATAGGCGAGCGGGCTGTCCGCGACCAGCGCGGGATCGACGGCCGGACCCTCGCCTTCGGTCGCCAGACGGACCAGGGTGAACATCTTGTCCCGGGGGCCGGCGAGATAGAGCTGCAGCTGGCTGTGCTGGTCGACCGTGCCCAGCGCGTCGATCGGCGTGGTTCCCTTGCCGTCCTTGCCCAGGCTCTCGGCCCAGAGCTGGCGGTACCACTGCGAGAGGCTCGCCAGGCGATCCGCGTAGGGCATGAGCACGCTCTGGGCGATGTGGCGCTCGTTCAAGAGGCCGACCGAGATGGCAGCGCCCAGGGCCGCCGGCGAGTCCGCCGGCTGGGCCGCCGAGAGGCTCCGGCCGAGCGCCTCCTCGGCCCCGGCGCGCACCGCCGCCGCGTCCAGCCCGGCGATCATGGTCGGCAGCAGTCCGACGTTGGTCAGCACCGAGAAGCGCCCGCCGACCGCGGCCTCGTGGTCCAGGCACGGCAGGCCGAAGCGGGCCGCGATGCGGCGCAGAGGATTGTCCCCCGGGTCGCTGATCACCGTGATCCGACGCGCCAGGTCGGTGTCACCCTGCGCCTCCCGCAGGCGCTGCAGGAGCACCAGGAACTGCGCCATGGTCTCCGCCGTGCCGCCCGACTTGGAGATTACGATAAGGCCGAGCCGGGCGAGATCGGATCCTTCGATCAGGGTCTCGAAGCTGTGGGGATCGACGTTGGCGAGGAAGCGGAGCCGCGGACCGGAGGAGCGCCGCGGATCGCTCAGGGTCGCCAGCGTCTGGCCGCCCAGGGAGGAGCCGCCCATGCCGAGCACTAGGACCTCGTCGAAGGACTCGCGGTAGGCCTCGGCGACCGGCAGGCAGGCGGCCAGGTCCTGCCCGCCCCGGGGCACCGGCAGCTGCGCCAGGTCCTGCGCCCGCCAGGCGGCGCCGAGGCGCGTCAGGCTCGGCGCGGCCGCGCCCAAGGTGCGCGCCAGAGTCTCGTCGGTCAGTCCGCCCTCGCCGATGCTGGCGGCGAGGCAGGTCCCGCAATGCTGCTCATAGGTCATGGACAATCGGTCCCGGCCGGCCCAGAGCGGATCACGTTTTGGCGGAAACTCTTCGCGGTTCCCGCAAACCAGGTGAACCCGCCCGGTCGCGATCTGTTAGAGCAGATCCACCGAGTCTGCGCTAGAGCGGATCGCGATTAAAGGTATTCGCCCGGCATGGTCCCGGTGCGGCTGGAAGTGGGCGCCGCGGCGGAGAAAGGCGGAGTCGTCCGGCGTTTGCCGGAGAAGGCGTCAGCTGCCGTCGGCCGCCGGGGCCTCGCGGGTCGGGCTCACGCCCTCCGGCATGCCGACCACCACGACGGTCAGTTCCTCGGCGTCGTAGAGCCGCTTGGCGACCCGCCGAACGTCCTCCAGCGTCACCGCCTCGATCAGGTCGTTGCGCCGGTTGATGTAGTCGATCCCGAGGCTCTCCTCCTGGATCGCCAGCAGCATGCCGGCGATCCGGCCCGTGCTGCTCTGCCGCAGGGGGTAGGAGCCGGTCAGGAAGGTCTTGGCCGCCTCGAGCTCCTCGGCGGTCGGCCCGTCCTCGGCCATGCGCCCCCACTCGCTCCGGATCACCTCGAGGGTCTCGCCGACGCGGGCGTTCTGGGTGGCGACGCCGCCGCCGATCAGCGCCGCATGATCGAGTGGGCCGAGATAGCTGTAGACGGAGTAGGCGAGGCCGCGCTTCTCGCGGACCTCCTGGTAGAGGCGCGAAGAAAAGGAGCCGCCGCCCAGGATGTGGTTGACTACGTAAGCCGCGTAGAAGTCCGGATCGTCCCGCTTCAGGCCGCCGTGCGCGAAGGTCACGACGCTCTGCGGGATCTCCCGTTGCACGACGACCACCTCGCCGGCGTTCTCGAGCCCGGTATCGGCGACCCCCGGTCCGGAGGTCTCGGCCGGCAGGCCGAGGAAGGTCTTGTCCAGCAGGGTTGCGAGCTCGGCGGTGGTGAGGTCGCCGACGACGGCCACCTTGAAGCCGCCGCGGGTGAGGCGCTGCGCGGCGAAGGCCCGCAGGTCCTCCGCCGTGATCGACGCGACGCTCTCTGGCGTGCCGCGGCTCGGCCGGCCGTAGTTGTGGGTCGGGAAGAGCAGCTTGCGCAAAGTCCGTCCGGCGATCGCGCTGGGGTTCTCCAGGTCACGGCGCAGACCGGCCAGGATCTGGCCCCGGATCCGCTCAACCGGCTCGGGATCGAAGCGCGGCTCGGTCAGCGCCAGGCGCAGGAGATCGAACGCCGTCTCGCGGTTCTCGCTCAGCGTCCGCAGCTGGCCGCCGAAGGAGTCGCGCCCGGAGGAGAACGACAGGCGGATCGCCAGGTCCTCCAGGCGCGCCTGGAAGGCCTGGGAGTCGAGCGGGCCGGCGCCCTCGTCGAGCAGCCCGGAAGCCAGGTTGGCCAGGCCCTCGCGGCCGGCGGGGTCGAGCGCCGCGCCGCCCTCGAACGAGAACTCCACCGAGATGATCGGATTGGCGTGGTCCTCCACCAGCCAGGCCTCGATGCCGCCGGGGCTGACCACTCGCTGGACGTCGACCGCGCGGGCCGGAAACGCCCAGAGCAGGCCGATCAGGATGACGCCGAGAAGGCGGGTGGGCGTGGGTATGAGGCGCATGGCGGGAGGCTCGCTTACGATGTGCTGTCGGGCAGGAGGTAGGACGTCACGGAGTGGTCGTCGCGGAACACCGCCCGCGCCGCCGCGTTGACCTGCTCTGCGGTCACCGCGTCGATCCGCTCGGGCCAGGCCTCGACGTCCTCGACCGTAGAGCCGGTCGTCAGGGCGGAGCCGAAGACGCGCGCGCCCGTCCCGAGGTCGTCCCGCGCGTAGATGGCGAGCGCCTTCAAGCGCTGCTGCGCCGCCGCGACCTCTTCGGCCGTAACGCCGTCGGCGAGCAGCTTGGCGATCTCCGCCCGCAGCGCCTCTTCCAGGTCGGCCATATCGACGCCGAGGCGCGGCGAGGCGCTTACACGGAAGGAGCTGAGATCGAAGCTGGATGCGTCGTAGCCGCTGCCGGCTCTCGCGGCGAGCTTCTGTTCCACCACCAGCGCGCGGTAGAGCCGGCTCGTCGTGCCGCTGCCCAGGATCTCGTCCAGAACCTGCAGGGCATAGGCGTGCTCGCTGGCGCCCCGGTTGTAGCTCGGCGCGAGGAAGCTGACCGACATCGCGGGCTGCGAGACCCGCGGGCTCTCCAACGTAACGCTCCGCGCCGTGTTGTGGGGCGGCTCCGCGACCCGCGCGCGCTCGGGGATGTCGGCGGGGGCGATCGGCCCGTAGTACTTCTCGGCGAGCGGCCGCACGTCTTCGGCGGTCACGTCGCCGGCGACCACGAGCACGGCGTTGTTGGGGGCGTACCATTTCCGATAAAAGGCCAGCGCGCCCTCGGTGGAGAGCTGCTTGATCTCGTGCTCCCAGCCGATCACCGGCACCCGGTAGGGGTGGTTGAGGAAGAGCGTCGCGTTGGCCTGCTCCCAGAGCTGCGAGCTCGGGTTGTTGCCGACCCGGCTGCGCCGCTCCTCGAGGACCACCTGCCGTTCCGGATCGACGATCTCGTCGGTCAGTTGCAGGTTGGTCATGCGGTCGGCTTCATAGCGCATCATGATCTCGAGCCGGTCGCGGGCCACGGTCTGGAAGTAGGCCGTGTAATCGTAGCTGGTGAAGGCGTTCTGGACGCCGCCGTTCTCGGCGACGATGCGCGTGAACTCGCCGGGCTCCGTGTTCTTCGTGCCCTTGAACATGAGGTGCTCGAGGAAGTGGGCGAGACCGGACTCGCCCGGGGCCTCGTCGGCCGCGCCGACCCGGTACCAGATCATGTGGGTCACGATCGGCGCCCGCCGGTTGGTCACGACGACCACCTTGAGACCGTTGTCGAGGGTGAAGGTCTCCGGGTCGAAAACGCCCGCCTCGGCCTTGGGCGCCGCGATCGCGGCGAGGCCAAGGGCGGCGAGCAGCAGGACTGCCGCCTTGTGGAAGAAAGATCTCTGTGCTTCCGGTTGCGGCGCGGCGCGCATGGCATCTCCTTCGTGACATATTGAGTGGTCGGAGCCCGAGGCAGCGGGCCAACCGCCGTCGCTGCTATATGGCTTCGGAAATACGCCGTGCAAGCCGGGCCGGATGACCGGCCATCAAAGCTTCGCGAGGCCCGGGGCCCGGCGAAAGGCCGGCCCGTGGCTCAGGATGGCCGGTCAACCCTGAACACTTTGTAAAGCCCGCGGCCCTTGAGCTCGACCTGCCGCGCGTCCAGCAGCTGGAATTCGCCACCCAAGAGCTCGGCCGTATCGGCCGAGACCAGCACCTCGTCCGGCGGGCAGACGTCCTGAATCCGGCTGGCGACGTTAACCGTGTCGCCCCAGATGTCGTAGGCGAACTTATGCTGGCCGATCACGCCGGCGGTCAGGCTGCCGGTATGGACGCCGGTGCGCATGCGCCAGCGGCCGGCCTGATGGCCGGCGTGGGCCCGAACGATATCGCGGACCTCCAGCGCGAAGCCGACCGCGGTGCGGGCGTGCCCGGGCTCGTCGCCGGACAGTCCGGCGGCGGCGAGGTAGGCGTCGCCGATCGTCTTGATTTTCTCGATCCCCAGGCGCAGCGCGGCGGCGTCGAAGTCGGTGTAGAGCGCGTTCAGCGCCGCGACGAGCTCGGCCGCCGTCATGCTGGCCGAGATCGGCGTGAAGCCGACAAGATCGGAGAACACGACCGAGGCGCAGTCGATCGAATCGGCGATCGTCTCCGCGCCCCGGTTCAACCGGCTGATCACCGCCTCGGGAAGGATGTTGCGCAGCAGCCGGTCCGACTTCTCCTTCTCGGCCTCGATCTGACGCAGCAGAGAAGCTTGCAGGTGCGAATTGCCGCGCTGGATCTCCTGCAGCAGCTGCAGGGACTGCTCGGTGCGCAGGAGCCGGCGCTTGAGCAGACGGTTCTCCCGCTCGATCGGGTTGGATCCCTGGTCGCTCGCGGAGTCGGGCATCACCTGAGCGCCACGGACACGATGGCCTGGTTGTGGAAGCTGGCCGGTGAGTCCGGCGCGTTGGATCCGATTTCGCCGTAGCCGTAGAATCCGACCACGGGGACGGCGGGGCCGAGCCGCTTGCGAAGCTGGTGGAACTCCTGCTGAACGTCCTGCGCCAGGAACATGCGCCGCACCGCGCAAGAGCAGAAGAACACCACGGCGGGGCCGGCGTCGTCCGGAAAGGCCGACATGGTCCGCTCGATCAAGGCGCCGGCACCGCGCTCGACATCCTCGACCGTGGCGAAGGCGAGCTGCACGCGGTCGCCCTCCGCGATGCCGCCGACCACCGTGATCGTGCGCGCGTCCTCGTCGTAGGCGATCGGCGTGCGAACCGTGAATCGGTCCTCCGCTTCCAGGATCGCGAGCGGCGTGCCGAGAAAGACCCGGACGTCCTCGCCCAGCATGCCGCGGTAGAAGTCGAGAGCCGGCGCATCGTCGATCCGCAGGATGGTCGGACCGGCGGCGGCGGTGACCCGTCCCGGCTCGCCGACCGGGCGCCAGCTGGTCTCGGCGGCCGTGGCGATCTTGAGCGGGCCGGCGAGGGCGAGCAGGACGAAGGCGTCGGACAGGATCTCGTCCTCGAAGAAGATCGATGTCCGGGACCAGGGCGGATAGCTCGCCGCCGCGCCGCCGACGATCGGAATCGTGCCGTCGAAGCGCTCCAGGAGCGCGCGCAGGGCAAGATCCGGATCGCCGTCCACCGTGTCGCTCAGCATGAAGCAGAGCTGAGGGCGGGTTCCGCCCAGTTGCCGGGCAATGGCCTCGTGGGCCTCGGCGACCGCCCGGCCGGGATCGGCCGAGGGTGTCCGGCCCACGGCGATGGAAAAGCGAACGTCGGGCGAGTGGAACAGCACGAGGAGGATCGAGTCGTCCTGAAAGCCCTCGATCGTCGAGGCTTCTCCAGCCGTGGTGCAGCCGATCAGGGGAACCCCGGGCAGCGCCGCCCGAATGCGGGACACGACCTGCCGGTGGTCGAGGCCGTTGGCGACGAAGAGCAACCCGGCCGACGCCCGCTCCGATCCCAGCGCGGCCATAACCTGCGCCAGGACCGCTTCGACGGCCGGCTCCAGATCGATGTCGGCGCTGTGTCCAACCGCGACGGCGAGCAAGGCTCCTCCCGTGCATGCCCCTAGCCGGTGACGTCACCCCGCGCCCATCAAGGGACCACCGTGACCGGGGGTTCCAAGCTTTTCCGGCGACCGACTAGAAGATGTCTTCCAAGAGCGCCCGCTCGCGCCGTTCGATGACCGGGGTCTGGCCATCGGTCGACAGTCTGCCGAGCGAGGCGTTCTGTCTCAGCCGCTCCGACTCGCCTGCCGCGTCGACCACCACGCCGGCCGGGAGCGGATCGCGCCAGAAGATGATGTAGTCCATGAAACTCTTCTGCTGCTCGTTCAGGCGGTCGGTTTCCTGATCCACCGTGTCGCGGATATTGGGGTCCATGCGCTGAGTCCCGGCGGCGGCCAGGAACGCCCGCTCGCCGGGCGAGCGGGTCGCGTCTGCGGGCGGCCCGCTGCTGAACGCCGGCGCCTGGTCGTCGATGCGGAACACGGTCCGGCGGGCCTGTTGCTGGGCGGTGCCTTCCTGGGGGCGGGTCTGGCCGGGCTGCGGCGGCCGCAGGGAGTACTGCGGCGGCATGCTGAGCGGCGCGCGCGGCTGCACCCGGAATTCATCCGGCGGTTCCTTAACCATGCCGAGATCTTGTTTGACCGACGTACAGGCGGCCGTAGCGGCGAGCACCGCGATCAGCAGCCCGTTGCGAAGGCCTAGAAGTTTTCCCTTCATTCTCGATTCGCCGCTCATGCGGCGCCCAACTCTCTAGCCTAGGTTTTACTCTCGCGCGGCTCCAGGAACAAGGCGTCAAACAGGAGGATAACCACGCCCACGGTGATGCTGCTGTCGGCCACGTTGAACGCCGGCCAATGCCAGCCGGCGAGATGGAAATCAAGGAAATCGATGACGCCCGGCGCGTGCAGACGGTCGATTACGTTGCCGATGGCCCCGCCGATGATGGCGCCGATGGCGTAGGCCGGCAGGGCGCGGTCCTGCCGGGTCAACCAGACCGTGAGGCCGGTGACGATGGCGAGGGACAGCCCGCTGAGCAGCCAGGCGTGCCAGGGCGTGTCGGCGGCCAGTAGGCCGAAGCTGACGCCGGTGTTGTGGGTCAATACCAGGTTGAAGAAGCCGGTGACCGGGAAGTAGCCGCGCTCGGCGCCGCCGAAGAAGTCGACGACCCACCATTTGGTGATCTGGTCGCAGATGACCACGGCCAGCGCCAGCGCCAGCGCGCCGCCGACCCGTCGGTTCAGCACGGTCTCGCGCGCCACGGCGGTCATGCTGGCGCGGGCGCCCGGTCGAGGACCGCCTCGGCGCAGCGCCCGCAGGTCCCGGGCGCCGCGGGGTTGCTGCCGACCTCAGGCAGCACCCGCCAGCAGCGCTGGCACTTCTCGCCCTCGGCCAGTTCGACCACCGTCGCGACGCCGGGTACCTCGTCCAGGACGAAAGCGCCGTTTGGCGCCTCGCCCTCGACCAGGGAGAAGTCCGAGGTAATGGCGATCTCCGCCAGGTCGAGTCCGTCGAGTGCTCCGTTCAGGTCGGCCCGCTGCGAATAGACCCGGGGATGGGCCTGGAGCGAGGAGCCGATGCGCTTCTCGGCCCGCTCGATCTCGAGCGCCCCAGTCACCACGCGGCGCAGCTCGCGCACCTTGCTCCAGCGGGCGTCCAGCGCCTCGTCGCGCCAGTCCTTCGGGATCTCCGGAAAGACCCGCAGATGCACGCTTTCCTCGGGCCCGGCGCCCCCGGCTTGATTGGGCGTCCTGGCCAGCCAGGCCTCCTCGGCGGTGAAGCAGAGGATCGGCGCCAGCCAGGCGGTCAGGCAGCCGAACAGGTGGTCGAGCACGGTGCGACAGGCCCGGCGCCGGATCGCGCTAGGCTTGTCGCAGTAGAGCGCGTCCTTGCGGATGTCGAAATAGAAGGCCGAGAGGTCGACCGCGCAGAAATTGTGCAGCTGCTGATAGATGCGGTGGAAGTCGAAGTCGTGGCAGCCCTGGCGCACGACCTGGTCCAGCTCGCTCAGGCGGTGCAGCACCCAGCGATCGAGATCCGGCATCTCGGCGGCCGGCAGGCGCTCGGCCTCGGTGAAGCCGTCCAGGTTGCCGATCACGTAGCGCAGGGTGTTCCTCAGCCGCCGATAGGCGTCGATGTGATAGCCCAGGATCTCCTTGCCGATCCGGATGTCTTCCTCGTAGTTCGAGGCGACCACCCAGAGCCGCAGGATGTCGGCGCCGTTCCGGTCGATGATCTCCTGGGGCGCGATGATGTTGCCATCGCGCTTGGACATCTTGCGGCCCTTCTCGTCGAGCACGAAGCCGTGGGTCAGGACGGCGTCGTAGGGCGCCCGGCCACGGGTCCCGCAGGATTCCAGGAGCGAGGTATGGAACCAGCCGCGGTGCTGGTCCGAGCCCTCGAGGTAGAGGTCGGCCGGCCAGCGCAGCTCGGGCCGGTCCTCCAGCACGAAGCTGTGGGTCGAACCGGAGTCGAACCAGACCTCGACCACGTCGGTGATCTGCTCGTAGTCCGCGGCATTGTGGTCGTTGCCGAGGAAGCGCTGCGGGTCGCTGGAAAACCAGGCGTCGCCGCCCTCTTCCTCGAAGACCGCGGCGATGCGGTCGATCACGGCCTGATCGCGCAGCGGCTCACCGGTCTCCTTGTGCACGAAGAGCGGCAGCGGCGTGCCCCAGAGCCGCTGGCGCGAGATGCACCAGTCGGGCCGCTGCTCGATCATGGCGCGCAGGCGCTTCTGTCCGGCGGCCGGCACGAAGCGGGTCTCGTCGATCGCCTTCAGCGACTTGGCCCTGAGGTCGTTGGTCTCCATGGAGATGAACCACTGGGGCGTGTTGCGGAAGATCAGCGGCGCCCGGGAACGCCAGGAGTGGGGATAGCTGTGCCTCAGCTTGCCCTTGGCGAGCAGGCGGTCGACCGCGGCCAGCGCGCGCAGCACCGCCGGATTGGCGTCGCCCATCTTGCCGTCCTGGTCGTAGACCAGGGTGCCGGCGACCAGGGGCACGTGGTCGAAGAAGGCGCCGTCGGGCCCGACGGTCTGGGGAATCTCGATGCCGTGCTCGCGCCCCAGCGCCCAGTCGTCCGCCCCGTGGCCCGGCGCGATGTGGACGAAGCCGGTGCCCTGGTCCATGGTGACGAAGTCGCCGGGATGGAGTGGCACCTCGAAGTCGTAGCCGCCGCCGGCCTCGGGGTGGCCGTTGAAGGGGTGGTGGCAGACCAGTCCGGCCAGCTCGGCGCCTTTGCCGACCCACATCACCTCGGTCTGCTTGATGCCCGCCGTCTTGCAGAAATCGTCGAGCAGCTCGCCGCCGACCAGCAGCACCTCGCCGACCCTGGCGCGGCTGTCGTCGCCGACCTCCAAGACCTTCACGGCCAGATAGGCCTCTTCCTCGCCGTAGGCGATGGCCCGGTTGCCCGGGATGGTCCAGGGCGTGGTGGTCCAGATCACCACCGAGGCGCCCTCGAGCGCTTTGACCGTCGCCTCGACCACCGGGAAGCGCACCCAGATGGTGATCGAGGTGTGGTCGTGATACTCGACCTCGGCGTCGGCTAGGGCGGTCTTCTCGACCACCGACCAGAGCACCGGCCGGGCACCGGCGTAGAGCCCGCCGTTTATCAGGAACTTGCCGATCTCGCGGACGATCTGGGCCTCGGCGGCATAGGCCATGGTGGTGTAGGGCCGCTCGAAGTCGCCCTCGACGCCTAAGCGCTTGAACTCCTCGGTCTGGACCTTGATCCAGTGCTCGGCGAAGTCGCGGCACTCGCGGCGGAACTCGACCGGCGGCACGGCGTCCTTGTCCTGGCCGCGCTCGCGGTAGCCCTCCTCGATCTTCCACTCGATCGGCAGGCCGTGGCAGTCCCAGCCCGGGACGTAGTGGGCGTCCCTGCCGAGCATCTGCTGCGAGCGGTTGATGACGTCCTTCAGGATCTTGTTGAGCGCGTGGCCCATGTGCAGGTGGCCGTTGGCGTAAGGCGGGCCGTCGTGCAGCATGAAGGGCTCGCGTCCCTTGGAGGCTTCGCGCAGGCGCTCGAACAGTCCGATCTTCTCCCAGTGCGCCAGGATCTCCGGCTCGCGCTTGGGCAGGCCGGCGCGCATGGGGAAGTCGCTCTTGGGCAGGAAGACGGTATCTTTGTAATCCACGGTCATGGCGAGCCTTTCGCTCGGCTCCCTTCGAGGGTTGGGTCCGGCCGCGGCTAGCGGGCCAGGCTCGACCTGGCCCGGCGGCAATCCGCGGCGATTTGTGCCTTCAAAGCCTCCAGCCCGTCAAACTTCTTTTCCCCGCGCAGGAAATCGACCAGTTGGACCCTGAGGCGGCGGCCGTAGAGGTCTCCCTCGAAGTCGAAGAGATGGACCTCAAGCCGGACTTCCGTGCCGCCGACCGTCGGGCGGTAGCCCAGGTTGGCGGCGCCGTCCCGCCAGACCTTCTCGCCCGGCGCGTCGATCAGGACGCGCACCGCGTAGACGCCGAGGGCCGGCACGAAGTCCTCGCCCAGAGGCAGGTTGGCGGTCGGGAACCCGATGGTGCGCCCGCGCCGATCGCCCGGCGTCACCTCGCCGGCGATCTCCCACGGAGATCCGAGACGCCCGGCGGCCTCGCGGGGCTTCCCGGCCCGCAGCAGCGCGCGGATCTCTTCGCTAACGGCGGTCGCAGGAGACCCGTCGTTCATGTCCGTCTCGGCCCGTGCAGTGATCGTTCGCCGGGACAAAGCCTGGAGCGGACCCCGGTGTCAATGGGCCGGGGCGGTTCTGGACGGCGCGGAAGGTTGCGCGCGGTTAAGTGTCCACAGACTCTAGAGCCGGTGACCGTTGACCGCGGCGGCCTCGGTTGCCGGCTGGGCCACCTCGGCCGGCCGGGGCGAGACCTTGAGCACCGCTTCGCCCTCGATCACCACCGTGTCGCCGACCTTGCACACCGTCTCCATGATGATGCGCCGGCCCTTGTCGATCTTGTCGACCACGGTCGCCGTCGCCTCGACGTGATCGCCGATCTTGACCGGCGCCATAAACCTGAGGGACTGGCTGAGGTAGACGCAGCCCGGTCCTGGCAGGCGGGTCCCGAGAACGGCGGAGATCAGCCCGGCCGACAGCATGCCGTGGGCGATCCGGTCCTTGAACGGCGTGGCGGAGGCGAAGTCCTCGCAGAGGTGGATCGGGTTGGTGTCGCCGGTGATGTCGGCGAATCCAACGATGTCGGCATCGGTGACGGTCTTGGAGAAGACCTCCGACATGCCGACGGAAAGGTCTTCAAAGTAGTAACCGTGCTGCTCATCCATCACTGAGGGAACCTCTTTTGCACCCAATGTCACAGGAATCGGTTCCTCCTGTTGTTTTTTGCGCTGCGGCAAACTTATTGCATTGCACTCTAGACAAGAGGCGGGGACCCGACAAGGGCGTATTCCGCCGCTAATTGACGCCGCTCCGCCGTCCGGATTCGAGCCATTCCGGGCGTGCTGCGTTGCGGTACGCAGTCTAACATGGAATGCTTAACAAGGTCATAGAGCTGGACCGAATGCCCGTGCCTGTCGAGATCCTGAGCGCCTACCGTCCCGGCGCGCTCGGCCGCATCGCCGAGCTGCACGGCCGATACTATGGGGAGTACTGGGGTTTCGACCGGCGCTTCGAGATCGAGGTCGCGACCGAGCTGGCCGACTTTCTCGGCCAGGCCGATCCGGCGCGGGACGGCCTGTGGCTGGCCCTCCATGAGGGCGAGGTCGTGGGGTCGATCGTGATCGACGGCCGCGGCGACGAGGGCGCCCGCCTGCGCTGGTTCATCGTCGAGCCGGGTCACCAAGCCGGCGGCCTGGGCGGCGCCCTGCTCGACCGGGCCCTGGCGTTCTGCCGCGACCGCGGCTATGCCCGGGTCCGCCTGGCGACCTTTGGCGGCCTCGACCGGGCGCGTCGCCTCTACGAATCGCGCGGCTTCCGCTTGGTCCGGGAGTACGACGACACCGACTGGGGACCGAAGGTGACGCACCAGATCTTCGCGCTTCCTACCTAAAAGTTAAGCCAAGCCGCGCTATCCTCTTGGGCAGGGATCCCGGCGCCGCGATCACGCGGTTCCGCTAGCCACGAGGAAATCCAACCCGGGCCCGCTTGCCAGAGGCAGGGGCCCTCACCATACTTCGGCCATGCCAAGACCGACGCCAGACGCCATTTTCGAGCCCTTCCGCGAGCCGCAGCAGGCGGTCCGGCCGTGCCAGCACGCCGGCTGCCCGGAGCCGGCGGAGTACCGGGCGCCGAAGGCGCGCGATCAGTTGACCGAGTACTACTGGTTCTGCCTGGAGCATGTCCGGGAGTACAACCAGGCCTGGGACTACTTCGTCGGCATGAGCGAGGAGGAGATCGACCGCCAGCGGCGGGTCGACACGGTCTGGGAAAGGCCTTCCTGGCCTCTGGGCGGGGATCCTAGGAAGGCCGAGGAGCGTATCAGGGAAAATCTCGACAGGGACTTCGACCTGGGCGGCGAGAAAGCGGGGTACAAACCGGCAGTCCGCACGGAGGACGAGAAGGCCCTCGCCATTCTCGGCCTCAAGCGCCCGGTGACTTTTCCCGAGATCAAGGCTCGCTACAAAGAGCTTGCAAAGCAGCTTCATCCCGATGCCAATGGGGGCGACAAGGACACCGAGGAGCGGTTCAAGGCCGTCAACCAAGCCTACACGACGCTGAAAAAGAGCTTCGTCCAGTGATTTCTCGGTCGGTCGCGCCCATATAGGCCGAAACCCAGCAAGGCGGACAGTTACATATGACTTCGACAGAGACAGAGCACGGCGCGCTTCCGCCGGAAGCGAGCCCCGATATCACGGTTTCGGTCCGGCAGTGCTTCGGCCTGGACAGCGACATGCAGGTGCCGGCCTTCAGCCAGTCTAGCGACTACGTGCCCGACGTGGACGACGCCTACCGCTTCGACCACGACACCACGCTCGCCATCCTGGCCGGCTTCGCCTACAACCGCCGCGTCATCATCCAGGGTTACCACGGCACGGGCAAGTCGACCCACGTCGAGCAGGTCGCCGCCCGCCTCAACTGGCCCTGCATCCGCATCAACCTGGACAGCCACATCAGCCGGATCGACCTGATCGGCAAGGACGCCATCGTGCTGCAGGACGGCAAGCAGGTGACCGAGTTCCGCGAGGGTCTGCTGCCCTGGGCCCTGCAGCACCCGACCGCGCTCTGCTTCGACGAGTACGACGCGGGCCGCCCCGACGTCATGTTCGTCATCCAGCGAGTGCTCGAGGTCGAAGGCAAGCTGACCCTGCTGGACCAGAACCGCGTGATTCGCCCGCACCCGGCTTTCCGGCTCTTCGCCACCGCCAACACGGTTGGCCTCGGCGACACGACGGGCCTCTACCACGGCACCCAGCAGATCAACCAGGGCCAGATGGACCGCTGGAACATCGTGGCGACCCTCAACTACCTGCCTTACGAGCAGGAGGTCGACATCATCACGGCAAAGTGCCCGGCCTACGACAGCAAGGAGGGGCGCGAGAAGATTTCCGCCATGGTGGCGCTCGCCGAGCTGACCCGCAACGGCTTCATCAACGGCGACCTCTCGACCGTCATGAGCCCGCGTACCGTGATAACCTGGGCCGAGAACGCGACAATTTTCGACGACGTCGCCTTCGCCTTCCGGGTCACTTTCCTGAACAAGTGCGACGAGATGGAACGCAGCACGGTGGCCGAGTACTACCAGCGCTGCTTCGGCACCGAGCTTCCGGAAAGCGGCGTTCAGGCGACGGCTCTGGCCTGAGCCTCCGGGCGGCGGCACGGTGGCACAGAGCGAACATCCGCTGGAGCGCTTCAAGCGCGGTCTGGGCGCGACCATGCGGGCGATCGCCCGACGCGAGGACGTTCAGGTCAGCTTCGCGGCCAACAGCCAGGGCATGGTTGGCTCCGAGGCTAGGCTGACGGCGCCGTCGCGCGATCTTCCGTCCGGCGAGGTGTGCCTGGTGCGCGGCGAGGCCGACGCCCTGGCGCTGCGCCTGCGGCACCACGACAGTGCGCTGCACGCGCGTCGCCGGCCGACCAACCAGGCCGCCCGGGAGATCTTCGACGCGGTGGAGCAGGCGCGCTGCGAGGCGCTCGGCATGCGCCGCATGGCCGGCGCCGCGGTCAACCTGGATGCCGCGCTTGAGGATACCTACCGCAGCCGGGGCTTCGCGCGCGCCACGACACGCGAGGACGCGCCGCTGTGCGAAGTGCTCCGGGTCCTGGCGCGCGAGGCCATGACCGGGGTCGCGCCGCCGCCGGCGGCGCGCAAGATGGTCGAGCTTTGGCGGCCGGCCCTCGATGCGCGGATCCTCCAGGACCTCGATATCCTGAGCGCGAGCGCCGCCGACCAGGAAGCCTATGCCGAGGCCCTGCGCGGGATGCTGGAGCATCTCGACATGGACTGCAGCACCGAGGACGAGACGCTCGGCGAAGACGAGAGCGACAGCCAGGGCGACGAGGGCGAGCAGCAGCCCGAGCAGTCGCAGGGCGAGGCCGGCGAGAGCGACTCTTCTGAGCAGAGCGGCACGCTCGACAGCGAGGCTATGGAAGCCGCCGAAGGCGAGGGCACCGACCAGGAGGCCGCCGAGGCGGAAGGCGAGATGATGGCGGGCGGCGGCGAGGAAGAGCCCGGTCGTCCGGGGCAGCCGCCGCGTTTCGGCGATCGGCGCAACGACCTGGACGAGGAGGTCTACCGCGCCTTCACCCTCGAGTTCGACGAGGTGGTCGAGGCCGACGATCTCTGCGATGCCGACGAGCTGTCGCGTCTGCGCCAGCTCCTCGATCAGCAGCTCGCCCACCTCCACGGCGTGATCGGACGTCTGGCCAACCGGCTGCAGCGCCGCCTGCTGGCCAAGCAGACGCGGGCCTGGGACTTCAACCTGGAGGAGGGCCTCCTGGACACGGCCCGGCTGGCGCGCGTCGTGGTCAACCCGCATCAGCCGCTGTCCTACAAGCGGGAGAAGGAGACCGAGTTCCGCGACACGGTCGTCTCCCTGCTGATCGACAATTCCGGCTCCATGCGCGGCCGGCCGATCACCGTCGCCGCGATGAGCGCCGACATCCTGGCGCGCACCCTGGAGCGCTGCGGCGTCAAGGTCGAGATCCTCGGCTTCACAACGCGCATGTGGAAGGGCGGCCAGTCGCGCGAGCGCTGGATCGCCGCCGGCAAGCCGGCCGGCCCGGGCCGCCTCAATGACCTGCGCCACATCGTCTACAAGCCGGCCGATGCGCCCTGGCGCCGGGCCCGCAAGAGTCTCGGCCTGATGCTGCGCGAAGGCATCCTCAAGGAGAACATCGACGGCGAGGCGCTGCTCTGGGCGCACAACCGGCTGCTCGGCCGGCCCGAGCAGCGGCGCATCCTCATGGTGATCTCGGACGGCGCCCCGGTCGACGACTCGACCCTGTCGGTCAACCCGGGCAACTATCTCGAGCGCCACCTGCGCGAGGTTATCGAGTGGATCGAGACCCGCTCGCCGGTCGAGCTCCTGGCGATCGGCATCGGCCACGACGTCACCCGCTACTACCGTCGGGCCGTGACCATCGTCGACGCCGAGCAGCTCGGCGGCACCATGATGGAGAAGCTGGCCGAGATGTTCGACGAGGTGCCGGAATACGAGCGCGCGCCCCGGCGCCGCGCCGTCGGCTGACGCTGAAAACCCGCTAGCCCCACTGGCAGGTTGCTGCACAACTCTTGAGTTCTTGATCTCGGTCATCCTTCGACAGGCTCAGGATGAGGGTAAGTGCTTAAAGCTTCTCGCCCTCACCCTGAGCTTGTCGAAGGGTGATGGTTCCGACTGAGCCCTTCTTCAGCTACCTGCTTTAGGACTCGGCGCGGTAGCCGCGCCCGAACAGCGCGCGTCCCAGCCGGGCGTCGCGGCCGTAGATGTCCGGCCGGTAGTGCGCCGCACCGTCGTCGCCGACCCATACCGTGGCATAGGTGATGTAGACCGGCACCGCCTTCGGCAGGCCGACCTGCGTGGTCTCCCCGGTCGCGATCACGTCCTCGAGGCGCCAGGGGTCCCAGTCGGGATCGTCGCGCAGCAGGTAGGCGGCCAGCTCCATGGGCCGCGCCACGCGGATGCAGCCGGACGAGAAGGTGCGGATCCGGCGGCTGAACAGCTCGTCCGCCGGCGAGTCGTGGAGATAGACCGCGAAGCGGTTGGGGAACATGAACTTGATCCGGCCCAAGGCGTTGCTCGGCCCCGGGCTCTGCTGCAGCACGTAGGGGAAGCGCTCGGCCGAGACCTGGGACCAGTCGACCTCCCGGGCCTCGACCTCTCGGCCGCCGCGCAGGATGCGAAAGTCCTTCTCGGCCAGCGCGCCGGGATCCTGGCGCAGTTTCGGCAAATAGTCGCGCACCGCGATCGACTTGGGCACGGTCCAGGTCGGGTTGAGCTCCATGTAGGTCATGGAGCCGGCGAAGGCCGGGCTCTGGCGATAGCGCCGCCCGACGATGACCGGCATGGCCATCACCGGCCGGCCGCTCTCCTGCACTTCGAGGCGGAAACCGGCGAGATTGACCAGGATGGCGCGGCTGTCGGCGACCGCGGGCAGCCAGCGCAGGCGCTCCATGTTGATGATGACCTGCTGGATGCGCGCCTCGGTCGTCCGGTTCAGCCTGCGCAGGGTGGCCGGCCCGGCGACGCCGTCGGTCTCTAGGTCGTGGCGCAGCTGGAACCGGCGGACCGCGTCGACCAGGTCGAAATCCAATTCCGCGGGCCGGCGCGGCGCGACCGCCAGATCGCCGCTCGCCCAGAGGCGCTCTTGCAGGCGCGCGACCCGCCGCCCCGTCATGCCCTCCTCCAGGGGCTCGCCGCCGGGCACCGGGCGCGCGGCGGCACGGTCGCGCAGATCCGCGAGGTGACGCCGCAGGGCGCGGTAGGCCGGACGCGACGGCGCCCGGTCGGACAGGTGCCTGGCGAGATCGAAGGAGGCCTCGGCCGCCGCCAGCTCCGCCGGGACGTCGAGCCTGCCGCGCGGCAGGTGCAGGTCCGGATCGGCGGCGCGCGCGGCCGGCCGGCCGTGCCGCAGGTCGGACAGATAGCCGAGCAGTTGGCTGGTGATCAGGAGTTCGAGCTCGGCCTGGCGCCGGGGGTCCTCGGACCCGGCCCGGACCGTGATGGCGTCGACCGCGTAGCTGCCGGGCTCCAGGCCTTCCCGGGCGGCCGCGCGGAGCGCGGCGGCGATCTGCCGGGCCCGCTTCGCGCCGCGGTCCGCCCCGAGCCAGAGCGGCGCGAAGGCGCGTTCCCGGTAGATCTCGGCGAGCGGCCAACGGTCGAGGGCGCGGCCCTCGATCCGCGGCGCCTCCGCTTCGAGACGCTGCCGCAGGATCTCGGCCGGCGTCTCCGCGGCGGCCGGCGCAATCAGGACCGTCAGCAGCGCGAGCCCGGCGAGGCCGCGCCGCAGGCCGTGGAAAATACGATTGGGCATGTCCCAGCTTAGATAACGACTGGTTGACGCCGCGTTACCCGACGTCGCGGCGAGCGGTTGACAATTTCCGCGCCAGACCGCAAACGCGAAGGCATGCGCGCTCGCTTCTTTCTGCAGCTCTCCCTGACCCTCCTGGTGACTGCCGTGGCGGCGGCGGCCTGTGCGGCGGATCCCGTCGATGTTACGGCCAGGCGGGTTCTGCTGGATCCGGAGACGCCCGAAAGGGACCGGGTCGGGGTGCTCGCTTGGCGCGGCGGGCTGGAGCTCAGCGCGGCGGATCGCCGGTTCGGCGGCTTCTCCGCGATGCTGGTCGAGCCCAACGGCGGCGGGATCACGGCCTTGAGCGACCGGGGCCACTGGCTGACGGCGCGCCTGGTCTATGATTCCGGCAAGCTGGTCGGCCTACGCGACGCCGTGATGGCCCCGATCCTCGACCTCGACGGCAAGCCGCTGGCCGACCAGAAGCTGAACGACGCCGAATCGGTCATCCGGCTCTCCGACGGGGCGCTGCTGGTCGGTTTCGAGGGCCGCCACCGGATCTGGCGCTACCCGGCGCGGCCGGAGGCCAGCCCGCTCTCGGGCGGGGCCGAGCGCTTCGACGGGCCGCCGGACCTCGCCCGGGCGCCGGTCAACGGCGGCGTCGAGGCCATGCTCCAGCTGGCCGACGGCGCGATCCTGGTATTCACCGAGGAGATGCCGGCGCCCGGCGATCCCGGCGCCCTGGCCGCCTTTCTGCAGGAGGGAGACGCCTGGCGCCAAGTGAGCTACCGGCCGGGCCCGGGGGGGTTCAAACCGACCGCGGCGGCGCTGCTGCCCGACGGCGACGTGCTGGTTCTGGAACGCCGCTTCTCGCTCTTGGGCGGGCTCGGGATCCGCCTGGTGCGTCTCGAAGCCCGGCGCATCAAGCCCGGCGCCAGGCTAATAGGGGCCGAACTGGCGATGTTTCGCCCGCCGCTGGCGGTCGACAACATGGAAGCTCTGGCGGTGCGCCGGGGCGGGCCGGGGGAGACGCTGGTCTACCTGATGTCGGACAACAACTTCAATCCGCTCCAGCGCACGCTCCTGCTGCACTTCGCACTGGAAGAGTGAGGAAGACCGGGAGTTAGGACCGGCGGAGCGGCAGGTCGTCAGGCGGCGACGCTTTTCGCCTTGGCCTTCTCGATCTGCTTCTTGAGGTCGCGGGCCTTCTTGCCGAGCTTGGCCGCCGGAGTCGAGGTCAGGTAGGCGTCGAGGCCGCCGCGCTTCTCGATCGTGCGGATCGCGCTGGTCGTCAGGCGGACCTGCACGGCCTTGCCCAGCGCGTCGCTCATGAGCGAGGCCTTCTGCAGGTTCGGCAGGTAGCGCCGGCGCGTCTTGTTGTTGGCGTGGCTGACGTTGTTGCCGGTCTGCACGCCCTTGCCTGTGAAGTCGCAGCGTCTGGACATGGGGTCTTCGATCCGAATTCGCGAAAGGTGGTGGACGGGCGAACCCTAGGCTCCCCGACGAGCGGCGGTTCTAGGCCACCCGGCCCGCCGGGTCAAGGCTCTTGGCGGCCGCGGCCGGACCGCGCCAGAAAGCCCCGGATTAGGGTCCGGGCGCCGGCCTCCGGGGTCATCCGGCCGGCCGCCACCTCGGCCTCGATCCGGCCGGTCTCGCCGCCGTCGGCCTTGAGTGCGGCCATCAGCCCGTCGCCGACCTCGCGCCACAGCCAGGCCCGCGCCTGGCCCCGGCGCTTCGCCGCGAGGGCGCCATCGGGCCGGCCCCAGGCCATGGCCTCGCGGAAGCGGCCGATCGCGTCCCAGACCTCGGCGATTCCCGCCCCGGTATGGGCGGAGCAGGTCATCACGGCGGTCTGCCAGCGGGGGTCGGTCGGCCGCAGCAGGCCCAGGGCCGCGTGGTACTCGGCGGCGGTGCGCCGGGCCGCTGCCGCCAGGTCGCCGTCGGCCTTGTTGACCACGATCAGCTCGGCGAGCTCCATGATCCCCCGCTTCAGGCCCTGGAGCTCGTCGCCGCCGGAGGGCAGCAGCAGGAGGAGGAAGAGGTCGACCATGTCGGCCACGGCGGTCTCGGCCTGACCGACCCCGACGGTCTCGACCACGATCACGTCGAAGCCGGCCGCTTCGCAGAGCAGCAGGGCCTCGCGCGAGCGCCGGGCGACGCCGCCCAGGGTCGCCCCGGCCGGCGAGGGGCGGATGAAGGCTTCGCGGCGTTGCGAGAGCTCGGGCATGCGGGTCTTGTCGCCGAGGATCGCGCCGCCGCCGCGCTGTGACGAGGGGTCGACGGCGAGCACCGCGACCCTGTGACCGCGCTCGACCAGCATCAGCCCGAAGCGTTCGATGAAGCTCGACTTGCCGACGCCGGGCACCCCCGAGATCCCGATCCTGATCGCCCCGCCGGTCGCCGGCAGCAGCGCCGCCAGCAACGCCTCGGCCTCCGCCCGGTGGTCGTCCCGGCTCGACTCGATCACGGTGATCGCGCGCGCCAGGGCGCGACGGTCACCGCCGCGCAGGCGGGACGCGAGGTCGGCGGGCCGGTCGAGAGGTCTTTCCTTGGCCATGGCGGCTGAAACGCGGGTCGATGGTCCCGGACACTAATGGATTCGCCGCTCGGGACAAGCGGAGGGAAGGGCAGGCGGTCCTCTCCCCCATGAATTCTCTGCGACGCCTGGAGGCGGCGCCCTTGACCGCGCTCCGAACTTCCTGAAAACTCTCAACCAATTTCAGGTTGCAGTTTTATCAAGAAGAGCCCGTCAACCCGCAACAGGGCCCTCTCGCATCATTCGGAACGGGGCTGGCGACGATGTCTTCACTGAATGCGAAAGAAGCTTCCAAGGCCGGCGAGACGGCGTCCACTGCCGCGCCCGGCCTGCCGCAGGTCGTGATCGGCCGGCTGGCCGACCTGGCGCCCGACGGGACGCCGCTGGTCGATTTCCCCGGCAACGCCGAGGGCGCGCCGCTCGCCGCCTTGAGCGCGGCGGCCATCGGCGCCGAGTCGGTCGGCCAGGAAGTCGCCCTGCTGTTCGCCGACGGCGACCCGCGCCGGCCCTTCGTTGTCGGCCTGCTGCGGCAGCCGGCCGAGCGCGAGATCGCTGTCGAGACCGGTCAGCCGATCACGGCAAAGGTCGACGGCGAGGAGTTGGTGATCAGCGCGAAGAAGCAGATCCAGCTGAAATGCGGCCGGGCCAGCATCACCCTGACCCGCGCCGGCAAGGTCCTGATCCGCGGTGCCTACCTGCTCAGCCGTTCGTCCGGCGCGAACCGGATCAAGGGTGGCTCGGTGCAGATCAACTGAGCCGGACGGAGCAGGTAGGAATAGCATTTCGCCGCTTGGATCTTGGGAAGACTGGTAGCCCCATGTGGTCGATCGATAACCAGACGCCGTTCGCAGCCGAGAGAGCCTGGGTGAGAGATAAGACCGGGGCCGAGGTCTGGCTGGTCGGGGTAAAGGCCACATTCGATGTCTTGCCCGATGGCGGCACGGGGCTTGCGCCCGAACAAGTGCCGGTCCGCCTGTTTCCGGAGTTTCGCGGAGATCCGGGAACCAGCAGCATGCTGCACGACAGCGATCTCCTGCTCGACAAGCCCGGCACCGACGTTCTGCTCGAAGGGCAAGCCCATAGCCCCGAAGGTCCGGTGAAGTCGCTCGAGATCGGATTTCGCGTGGCTGGAATTCAGCGCCGGGCCCGCGTCGTCGGCGACCGTCGGTGGGAAAAGACCCGGGCCGGCTTGGCCATGACGCCGATCGAGCCTTTCACCAGGATGCCGCTGGCGTGGGAGCGCTCCTTCGGTGGAATTGACCTGTCAGATCCGGATCCGGAGAAGCATGCCTGGGAGCAGCGAAACCCCGTAGGCCGAGGGTTTGCGACAGAGCCGGAGCACCTTCTCGACAAGCCGCTGCCAAACATCGAGGATCCCCGGCAACCCATTAGGGCGGCCGGAGATCGGCCGGAACCCATGGGGTTCGGACCCATTGCCCATCACTGGCAGCCGCGCGTCGGGTTCTCAGGCACCTATGACGACCGTTGGCTGGAGGAACGCCAGCCGCTGCTGCCGGAGGATTTCGATTTCCGCTACCAGCACTGCGCCCCGCAGCACCAGCAATCTGCCGCAGTACTGAAGGGCGGAGAGGAGGTTGTTCTCGTCAATTTGACTCCTGGAGGCGGACGCTTGTCATTCCGCCTGCCGCGCCTGGCGTTCGTCTTTTCCACAAGATTCTCCGACGGATCCAGCGCCCAGCACCGCGGGCAGATCAAGACCGTAGCCCTTGAAGGCGACCAGCCGCGGGTTTCGATGCTCTGGGTCAGCGCCTTGCCGTGCCATCACAAGGTGCAGAAGCTGCTGTCGACCACGGTGTCCCTCAAGGAGCGCATCATGCGGCCGAGGGAAGAGGTTGATAGTGGCATGTGGCAACCGGCCTGATGGGTCTTGGAGGGGAAATGCAATCGGCGGGGATCATCGGCTACGGAGCGCAGACAGCGGTCGGCCATGACGCGCCGGCGACCGCGGCCGCCGTACGCGCCGGTCTGATCAATATCGAAGAGCACCCCTTCATGATCGACCGGGCCGGCGAGCCCATGTTCGTCGCCATGGTGCCAGAGCTCGAGGAGGCGAATGATCCCAGCGATCGCTTCACCGCCCTGGCCGCACCGGCGATCGCCGAGGCTCTTGCTCCCTTCGATCTGGCGAAGGCCCTGGACGGCGACGACGGACTCTCGGTCGCCCTGGCCTTGCCCGAGGCGCGGCCTGGGCTGACCAAGGACGCGCTGCACAGCATTGGCGAGCGTGTCGTCGACCAGGTTTCGCAGATCGCGCCGGTCTCCGATGCCCATTTCACGGCCGCGGGCCATGCCGGCAGCATAGCGGCCTTCGGCCACGCGCTCGCGGTCCTGGAGAAAGGCGCGGCGAGCCTGGTCCTGGTCGGTGGCGTCGAGAGCTACATCTTCGCCGACACGCTGGAGTGGCTAGACGACCTTGATCAGCTGCATTCCGAGAGGACGACCTGGGGATTTGCTCCCGGCGAAGCGGCCGCCTTCTGCCTGCTGGCAGCGCCGGAAGTCCTGCAGCAGATCGGCGCTTCGGCGGCAGTCGGTGTCATCGCCGAGGGCTCGGCCCAGGAGCCCAACCGGAACCTCACGGAAAGCGTTTGCGTCGGTAAGGGAATGTCGACCGCGTGGAAGGCCGCACTGATGAAACCAGGCTTTTCCGAGGCCTACATCGCCCACACCCTCTGCGATCTCAACGGAGACCCCTATCGGGGCAACGAGTACGGCTTCGCCATGTTGAGGAACCGAGAGCATTTCCTGGAGGGCGCCGATTTTCAGACTCCCGCAGAGAGTTGGGGCGACGTCGGCGCGGCCTCGGGGCCGCTGTTTGCCATCCTGACGGCAGTCGCACAGTCCAGGGGCTATGCGCCGGGGCCTTACAGCTTCGCTTTTGCAGGTTCCAACGGCGGCGCACGCGCGGCCATGGTATTGGCCGCCCATGAGGAGGCTAACTAGGGATGGCTCTGACGATCGCGGTCAACGGGCTCGGCCTGTCCCACAAGGGCAGCAACGGCTTCTCCGTCGCGACGATCCCCGATGTATGCAAGACGCCGACGCCTGGCGGTCCGGTGCCGATCCCCTATCCGAACATCGCCTTCTCCAAGAACCTGACGAAGGGCACCAAAACCGTGAAAGTCGATGGCGGCAACATGGCCGCCGTCAAGGGATCGCAATACAGCACGAGCTTTGGCGACGAACCCGGCACGGTCGGCGGAATCAAGTCGAGCACTTTCAAGAAGGAAACCGACTGGATCACTTATTCCTTCGACGTGAAGATGGACGGCAAGAACGCCTGCCGGCTCACCGACAAGAAGTTTCACAACCACAAGAACACGGTCGATCTCGCCGGCGACTTTGAAGGCATGATCGCGGTTGCGGAATTCGAGCGCATCCTGAGCGATTGTGCCAAGCAGGCAGAGGAAGAAGTCAACCAAAGAAACTACGGTGGGCCACCAACAAAAGAGCGGTGCGAAAAGGAGATAGAGTTTGAAGGCGAAAGAATGAAAACCAAACAGGCCTTGGGAATCATCAAAGGCCGGGAAGCCGAGGCTTGTGTCGCCGCCAAAATGGAAGAGCTTGGCCGAGCAGATGAAGCAAGCATTCAGCAGCCCTATAAGGGGTCGGTAGGTAACGGTACTCTCGCTACCGATGGCCCGCCCAACCCACCATACAATCCGGCAGGCAGCCAGGTGCCGGATGTGGTTCTGCATGACGCAGGTAATCCAACAGACGTGCGTGAAGTGTACGATTTCAAATTTCCCTGTCCTCCTTCAGCCAAGAAAAATCAATGGTTCACTAAGCCCGGTCAACCAACTCAAGGAGAGCGATACTTCAGTGCCTTTGGACGAAAGCCGCACATTGTGAGTCCCGGTAGAGGTGTAAGTTGTCCGCCTTTGCGCAATCCAGCATTTGGATGAGGTGTCAAGCTTATGAAATGCCCAAAAATCCGTGTGTCCGACGAGTCGGGGTTGCTGGTTGTACGAGATGGATTCATAGCAACTTTCTTCATGCGTGCCTCACATTCAGAAATAGGCCCTTCTGCCGCAGTTGCGTTCGAACGCTATATCAAGATTGTTGGCGAAGATAAGTTAAAATGGATAGCCGGAGCTGATCAATGGGAAGCGGTGGGCAATCAAAGAATAGATGACGTGCGAAAAGAGATGCGTGATGCAAAAGAAAATTGGACAAGTCACATCGATTTGGTTGACTCTGATGAAGACCCACCGAAATTTAGATTCTATTATAATGGAAAATGTCTGAGTGACCCCACGTTTGAGAGTTGGGACTCCGCAGTTTCAACTGTGAATTTCTGGTTCCCCACCGAATTCATTGAGTCGCGCGGGTTTGATTCGTTTCGCCAAGAGGTCATTTCTATCGGCGAAGCTTTACCGTTTAATACAGGGTATGGAAGTATGGCATTTGTATACAGCGAGGGCGATTCAGAATTGGCGGCGTTTTCAGCGATAAGGCAATTGGCCTTCCGGTATCCAGGATTTGACGTGTACGACCTTTTACAGTCTGGATTCCTTGCTGGAACACAAGTAAGAGGGGCTTACTGGTTAAATTTTCTAGGCCCTCCAGTGCTCGATGAGATGGGAGGGTTTTCATCTATTCAATCCAAAATCACCAATGACTTGATTAAGGTTGAAAAACTTGATTCAAACAAATGTCTTGTGACACTGGGGCCGGAACCTGAGTGTGGTGACGTGAATCGGAAGCAAGATTTGCCGCTGCATCAGGAGCTTTCCAAAGCTATTGAAGGTTTCTTGTCCAGAAACATAGGGGATTTTTCCAGATTTAGCTCGGAAGATACAGAGCGTTGGCGGCGCCGCTTTCTGGATTAATGTTCTGCGCTCCTGGCTTAGGACAGCAAGACTCAGAAGGCGGAAAACTATGAAGGCTTTGTTTCGTGGGCACGCCCGGGGCTTTGCCTATTGCATCGCCAACCATTAGATCATCGATATGTGAACTTCGATGAGTTGCGATAGCGGAACGCAGATCGGCGTCTGATAATGGTTGTCAGGAATATTCTTGCCCAGCACGCCGAGGACGCAGCGTTCTTATGGTTGCAGCGTGATACCGTCGTCCGAGCGCCACACTATGACCTCAACGATCTGGCTGGCCACGACTCGCGTCTCGAGGCCCACATCGACGGCCTGCGGGTCGCGAGCGAATTCGGCTGGACCCTCGCCCTAGAGCAAGCACAGGGCTATCAGGGGTCTGGAGAGCTCTTCGCGGCGGCCGTGCTGGCATTGGAGCAGCGGGACGAGGTGAAGGTCGACGCCGTCCTTGCCGTCGCCGAGGCGAACCCGGAGGCCGAGCGCGGCTTCATCTCGGCGCTCGGCTGGGTCGGGCGCTCGGCGCTCAAGGGCACCGGGCTCACGCTGCTGAACGGCGGCTCGCCCTTTTTGCGACGGCTCGGCATCGCGGCCTGCGCGGTGCAGCGGGTCGATCCGGGCGAGGCGCTGGACCGGGCGGTGGACGACGAGGATCCGGCGCTCCGCGCCCGTGCCCTGCGGGCGGCGGGGCAGCTTGGCCGGGCCGACCTGCTGCCGGCCCTGCTGCAACACCTGGACGATCCCGACGGCCTCTGCGCCTGCCGCGCGTCCTGGTCGGCGGTGCGCCTGGGCGACCGGGGGGCGGCGCTGGAGCGCCTCACCCTGCTGGCGATCACGGACCAGCCCTTCCAGGCCGAGGCGGCGGACCTCGTGCTGCGCGTCACCGCGCCCGAAGAGGCGCGCAAGCTGATCGCGACCCAGGAGGGCAACCCGGCGCGCCGCCGGACCCTGATCCAGGCGGTCGGGGCCGGCGGCGACCCCCATTTCGTTCCCTGGCTGATCGAGCAGATGGCGGCCCCCGAGCTGGCGCGGCCGGCGGGCGAGGCCTTCTCCATGATCTCCGGCCTCGACCTCGCCGACGAGGACCTGGAGGGCGAGTGGCCGGAAAGCTTCGAGGCGGGCCCGACGGAGAATCCCGAAGACGAGGCGGTCGCGCTCGACCCCGACGAGGACTTGCCCTGGCCGGCGCCCGACCTGATCGAGACCTGGTGGGGCGAAAACCGCGGAAGCTTCGAGAGCGGAAACCGCCACCTCGTCGGCGCGCCGATCGTGCCGGAGCACTGCGCGGAGGTTCTGCGCACCGGATATCAGCGCCAGCGCCAAGCCGCCGCCCTCGAGCTCGCGCTGATGGATCCGGACACCCTGCTCTTCGAGACCCGCGCCCCCGGCTTTCGCCAGAAGAAGTGGCTGGGCTTGAAGGGCTAACGTGAGCGCGCGCCGACAAGGCCTTTGCCCTGCCGCGGCAAACCAAAAAGGATTCACCACAGAGACACAGAGAACACAGAGGAGAAATCAACACATTTTTTTGGCGCGCTTTGCGCGCAACCAATCCCTTGGTTGGTACTCTGTGCTCTCTGTGTCTCTGTGGTGAGAAATCTAAACTCTCGGCCATAGGCGCGGCCTCGCCGCCCGAGACGTCAGCGATCGATCCGGTGCAATCGACCCCATTTCTTTGTCATGGCCGGGCTTGATCCGGCCATCCAGGGTAACCGCTGGCCGCATGCCGTGCTCGCTGGATGCCCGGATCAAGTCCGGGCATGACAGACGGGTGAGACGGCGCCGAGATGTCAAAGCCCCTCACCCCGTCCCTCTCCCCAGCGGGGATAGGGAGGGCTAGTTTTCCAGGATCTTCTTGCCTTTGATCACGACGTTCTTGCTCGCCCTCGTGGTGACGTTGCCGGAGCCCTTGGTGGTGATGTCCTTGCCGGTGATCGTGATCGTGCCGTCCTTCTTCAGCACGATCGAGGACTTGCCGCACTTCAGCGTGATGTCGTCCGTGGCCTCGAGCACGATCGACTTGCCGGCCTTGGCGTCGATGTTCTTGTCGGCGTCGATGGTCACGCGGTCCTTCTTGGAATCGATCTCGACGTCGCCGTTCGAAGCGACCACGCGGATGCCGCCGGCGACGGTGTAGACGTTGACTCCGCCGCCGCTCATCAAGGAGGCCTGGACGGCGCCGACCACCTCGGCCGTGGCCGGGGTCAGGATGCCGACGCCGGCGCCGCCGACCGCGGTGAAGGTCGAGGGCGTGATCGCCGATATGCCGGCCGGCGCGGACATGACGATGCCCGGCGCCAGCAGGCCGGTGGCGGCGCCGACCACGCCGCCGCCGACCGCGGTCAGGATGGCGATGTTGCCGGCGCCCGCCGCCGCCGCCGCCGCGCCGATGGCCTGGGCCGACGAGGTCCCGGCGTTGATCTGATTGGCGGCGTCGCCCGTGTCCCAGTAATCGTTCGACCAGGCGTTCAGGTAGATGCCGTTCTTGGCGTGGACCACGCCGTGGCCGTCGGTCGTCGCCCGGATCCCCGAGGTCGGGTTGGGCGCGCCCATGAACAGCTTGCTGTTGTCGAAGGGGGTCTCGATCAGGATCCGCTCCGAGCCCTTCTCGTCCTCGATCACCATCTGGTTCTGCGCCGCGGTGCGCAGCACCGACTGGGTCTGGTTCGACTTGGTGACCGGGCTGGCGTTCTCGGGATTGGGCACCGTGCCGGCGATGATCGGCCGGTCCGGATCGCCGTCGACGGCGGCCCAGATCACCTCCGAGCCCTTGTGCAGCGGCGTGTGAAAGCCGTAGCCCGGCCCGGAATAGGGCTGCGCCATACGGACCGGCCGAGAGGCCTTGCCGTCCTTGGTGCCGCTCAGGTCGAACGGCATGATGACCTTGTAGCGGCCCTCCTCGTCGAGTTCGGCGTACTCGCCGTCGCCGGCCGCGTCGACGTGCGCGTTCATCACGCCGTGCATCTTGGGCCAGGGGGTCTCCCGCGCCGGGCGGAAGGCCACGTCGACCGGGATCGCGGTGAACTCGTTGCGGTAGTCCTCGCCCTCCCCGGCGCCCCCCGTGGAACCCCGGGGGCCGGCGAGGCCTTCGAGGCCCGGGCTGCTCTGCCAGCCGGTGTGACGCAGACCGACCAGGACGTAGTCCTGATCGAAGTCGCCCCTGAAGTGTTCGGTCAGGCTGAAGATATGCCCGCAGCGGAACCCGGTGCTGGTGCCCGTGCCGGAGAAGACCTGCTCCTGGCAGAGCATCTCCTCGGCGCGCATCTTGGCCAGGCGGTTGCCGTCGTTGTCCGTGCGGAAATGGTCACCGTAGTCCGAATGCAGGCCGTCGGGCGGGTCCTGCACCGGCTTCGGATGCTCCGCCTTCATGTTCATGCCGGGCTTGCGGTAGTTGTAGTCCTTGATGACGACCTGCTTGGTCACGCGCTGCCGCCGGCACGACAGGGCCTGGACCGAGGCGTCCTGGGTATCCATGCCGGCGCCGGCGCGGAACGGCACGCTCTTCTCGCCGGCGATCTCGGCGAACTGCACGTTGTCGTCGCCGATCACCAGCCGCTCGCCCTCCTCGCCCTGCTCAAAGAAGTAGAAGATGCCCTCGTGCTCAAGCAGGCGCGAGATGAAGTCGAAGTCGGTCTCCCGGTACTGGACCACGTACTCCTTGGGCTGGTAGGCGTGGGTCAGCCTGAACTCGTAGTCGTCGCCGGCCAGCCCCGCCTCCTTGAGGACCTGCTCGACGATCTCCTGCACGCTCTTGTTCTGGAAGATCTGGCTCTGGCGCCGCAGCGTGGTCAGCCAGAACCGCGGCACCAGGACCGCGCGGTAGCGGGTGTAGTAGGGCACGGGGCCCAGCAGCTCGAAGCTGCTGAGGATGCCGTGGACCTTGAGCACCTCGCCGTCGCGCTCGAAGCCGATCGAGCTCTGCGCCGCCAGGATGGCGTCGAGGTCCAGCGCCTCATCCTCGGCGACGAGCTCGACCTGGAACCGGTACAAGCGGGAAATGTGTTCCTCGCCCTCGAGCCTGACCACCTTCAAGGTGCCCGCGTCGAGGGCCGCGGAATCGAAATGATAGACCGTCTTCACGGCAAGGCCTTCCCTGAAAATTGATATGGAGCGGGCGGCTTCGGCCGCCCTTTATCGCTTGCGCCCTACACGGGAACGATACGCAAGGTGTTCTAGCGATATCAAGGACCCATTCCGGCGATTGGCCGGCTGACCGGCGGCCCTTGGCGGCCGCGTCCGGCGCCATTCCCCGGCCCGCCAAAGGGTGCTAGTGTCTTCGCGGGCTAAGCGAGACAGGGAGGCGAGGCATGAAGAAGTTACCCGCGCTGCTGCTGGGTGGAACCGTGGCGGCAGGCCTCGCCATCGGACTCGGCGGGCCGGCGCTCAGCCATCTACTGTCCTGGGAGTCGGGCAAGAACAACAACCGCCTGATCGAGTTCCAGAACGAGGAGGTCGCCCCCGGCCCCGACGACAAGGTCGGCATCGCCTATTACAGCAACTCGGCCTTCAGGATCACCTCGCCGCGCGGCCTGACCATCATGGTCGACCCCTGGCGCAACGATCCCTCGGGCGCCTGGGGCCTGTGGTACCGCATGGAATTCCCCATGACCGACGTCGACATCGGCATGTCGACCCACGCCCACTTCGATCACGACGCCCTGGACCGGCTTGACGCCAACATGCTGCTCGACCGCATGGCCGGGACCTTCCAGCTGGCCGACGTCAAGATCACGGCGATCGCCGACAAGCACCAGTGCGTGGCGCCCGGCACCGTGGCCTGGACCGAGGCGGTCAAGCAGTTCGAGGGGCGCGACGACCCCTGTCCGCCGACCAACTTCCGCCACATGGACAACGCGCTCTACGTGATCGAGACCGGCGGCCTCAGGCTGCTCATGTGGGGCGACAACCGCCCGGAGCCGCCCCAGGAGGTCTGGGACAAGATCGGCCAGGTCGACATCGTCTTCGTCCCGGTGGACGGCTCCAAGCACATCCTCGACTACGAGCAGGCCGACGCCGTGGTCGAGAAGACCGGCGCCAAGATCGCCATCCCGCACCACTACCTCGTGCCCGAGACGACCTTCTTCACCTCGACCCTGACGTCGGCGGAGGAGTGGACCAAGACCCACGAGCACACCATGCTGGAGAGCGCCTCGATCGAGCTCGGCCAAGCCGACGTCAAGGGCAAGTCGGGCCACGTCATGTACTTCGGCTCCAATAACATGGTGACGGCCGGCGAGTGACGGTAACGGGACCGGCGCGGCCGACACGGCGGAGGTCCTGCGGCATTGCGGTGACAGGGCAAGGGATTTCCTGGGTGGTGTCGCGCCCGGCGGCGGTCTTCCTCGCCGTCCTATCGCTGCTGCTGTTCGCGGCCCTTATCGGCCGGGACGACGCGCGCGCTCATTTCCAGCTGAACATGAACATCCGCATCGTCCACGTGGAGCACCTGGACGAGGGGCTGAGGGTCTATCTGCGCCTGCCGCTGGCCTACGTCCTCGCCGGCCTGACCGGCCCGGAGCGCGCCGACGGCACGGTCGAGCCGGCGCCCTTCACGGTCAACGAGCTGCGCGAGGGCGCGCTCATGCACAGCATCGACCTCGAGGCCCTGCGCCGCGACCCGGCGGCGCTCGGCCGGCTGATCGTCGAGGGCCACGCGGTCACCGCCGAAGGCCGGACGCTCGAGGGCGAGGCCGCGGCGGTCCGGGTTCAGCTCGGCCTCGAGCAGAGCACCTTCTCCACCCTGGCCGAGGCCGAGCGCTCCATGGCGGGGCCGCTCTATCCCGAGGACCGGCCGCCGGCCTTCGTCGGCGACCTGGTGGTGGACGCCGTGATCACCTACCGCGCCGGCCGGGCCGTGCCCCGCTACGCCTTCGGCGGCCGGCTAGACCCGGGCCTCGAGGGCCAGGACCAGACGGCCAACGTGCTGATCGACTACTTCCCGGGCGGCGACCCCCTGATCCTGCGGGCGCGCGGGCTGCTGGCCCAGCCGATCGAGGTCTCCCGCTCGCCGCTCGCCGCCGCCGGCACCTTCGTGGTCGAAGGAATTCGCCACATCCTCGAGGGCGCCGACCACGTGCTCTTCGTGCTCTGCCTGACCATCGGCGCCGTCTCCCTGACCGACCTGCTGCTGCGGGTCACCGGCTTCACCGTCGGCCACACGGTGACGCTGATCGCCGGGTTTCTCGGCTACGTGCCGAGCGCGGCCTGGTTCGTGCCCGTCGTGGAGACCGGCATCGCGCTCTCGATCGTCTACGCCGGCACCATCGCGCTGATGCAGAAGCGCCAGGGCGCCACCTTGCTGGTGACCGCCCTGATCGGCCTGCTGCACGGCCTCGGCTTCTCCTTCGTCCTGGGCGAGATCCTCAAGGTCGACGCGCCGAACCTCTGGCAGAGCCTGCTGGCCTTCAACCTCGGCGTCGAGCTGGGGCAGGTCGCCATCGTCCTGCTCGCCTACCCGGCGATCCGCCTGCTCGGCCGCCTGGGCGAGCGCGCGGGAACCGCCGGCCGCTGGGCCGTCGCCTTGCCCTGCATCGCCGTCGCCGCCGCCTGGACGGGCCAGCGCCTGCTGCTGGTCGCCGAGTCGATTTAGCTCCGGATCTCCTCCGATCCGCCTCGTGAGCAAGCGGACCGATAGCTGGCATTATTGACCGGTTACGTCGCGGATAGGAGCGGGCACGTCCTGCCGCCGGATGATGACCGGTCAAAACCAAAAAGGACTCACCACAGAGACACCGAGAACACAGAGGAAACACCAACAGTTTTCTTGGCGCGCTTTGCGCGCAACCAACTCCCTTTTTGGTTCTCTGTGCTCTCTGTGTCTCTGTGGTGAGAAATCTTGGCCCTCGGACACGAGCACGGTTTCGCTCCCGAGACGTCGGCGATCCATCCAGTCAAATGCGTCAACTATCTATCCGGTCTGTGCCGACGAAGGGCATTCCAGACGCCGTCTAGTCGGGCGACCCCGGCCCTAGCGGCTGGCCGTAGCTGAACTCGACGAAGTTGCCGTCCGGGTCCCGGAGGCCGCAGTAGTAGCCGACGGGGTAGGGCTCCTCGCGCGGCGCCCAGGCCAGGCAGCCCGCCCGTTCCGCTCGCGCGGCCAGCGCGTCGACCGCCGCGCGGCTCTCCAGCGCGAAGCCGAAGTGGCTGTAGTCGTTCGCCGCCTGGTCGCGCCCCGGGCCGCCGGGCAGAAGGACGAAGATGAACTCCTTCTCCCGTCCCGGCTCGGCCAGCCAAACGATCCGCTCGCCCGCGTCGCCGCGCTCGTGCACGGGCCTGAGGCCGCAGAACGTCTCGTAGAACGCGATGCAGGCCTCGAGGTCACGGACGTGCAGCGCAAGATGCGTCAGGCGGGCGGTCATGGGGTGGTTGTCAGTAGACCGGCGCGCCCGGCGGCCGGACGTTCTCGATGATCTTGAGTGTCGGCCGGCTTGTCGGTCCGCAGCAAAGCAACTGCCTCGCTATGTTTGATCTGCGTCAAAGCAAAACTGCAGAATTGGTGATGAGAATTCTTACTTTCACATCGTCACCAAGAAATTTCTACCCGACAGTTGATTCACTTTTATTTTTTGGGACGGCCTATTCCAGGTTTGCGCAGGCAAACTTTTTTGCGCGCTTTGCGTGAAGGGTCGCTTCGAGTCGTTCTTTGAGTTTTATGCACCAAGCCGCGTTCTTAACGGGGCTCATTTTCACCGGTGCTTGGTGTCAGCCGGCGGCGAAGCTTTGAAATGTCGGCCAAGTGGAAGTGAGCGACGAGGTTCCATTCACAGGAACCCTTTGAGGGGAGAGTAGGATGCTTTTCGAGAAACGTAAGTTGGTATCGTGGACCGCGGGCGCGGTCCTGGCGGCAGGCCTCGCGGCCGGCGGGCTGGTGTCGAGTGCCTCGGCGCAGCAGGCCGCCGACATCGAGGTGGCTATCAATCAGGTGGCCGTCTACGCGGACACGGTGGCGAACTTCGACGCCATGAACGTGCGCATCGCCGATCCCGACGGCAACCTCGTGGTTGACGCCCGTTCGGCGGGCGAGCCGGTGGTCTGGGGCCCCTCGGCCGGCGATCCCGACGGGCTCTACCGTTACGAGGTCGTGGTGATCATGGTCGATCCCGCGGCCGCGGCTTCCGACGAGGAGGACGCCGGCGAAAGCCTGAACCGGCAGAACGGGAGCTTCGAGGTGATCGGCGGCACCATCGTCGTTCGTGAGGAGGATGACTCCTCGCTCTGGCGCGGCGCGTTGCGCTTCGCGGGCGCGGTGCTGGACGCCATCGGCGAGGCGATCATTCCCTCGGCTCGGGCGCAGGATGTCCAGATCGACGATGCGACTCCGGGTGTCTGTTTCAACGACACGGACCTAACGGCCAATCCCGCCGGCTGCAGTTCCGCCAGCGCGAATACCTATTGGATCTGGGGCGAGGGCAACCAATCCGGTGGCTTCCTCAATGTGTACAATCTGCAACAGTCTCACAGCGTCATCGACATCCAGAATTCCACAAATGACGTGAACACCTTGACGGGGGACGACAACGGCGACGTCGGCCTGGCGGACAATACCGTCTTCATCGATCGTTCGGCCGACCGTGTCGGCATCGGCACCACGATGCCGGCGGACGAGTTGCAGATCAACGCCGCCAGTCCGGCGATCCGATTCCTGGACGAGACGGTCGCCGGCGGGATCGCGTCGGTCGAGTATGACGGCGGCGCGCTTTTCTTCGAAGGCAGAAACGGCCAGGACATCTTCAGGGTCTCGGACCAGGCGCCGCTCAACGCCCTCCGCATCAATGCGGCGGGGAGAGTCGGCGTCGGCACCGGTGCTCCGGCCTCTGCGCTGGAGGTCAGGCGGTCGGACGGCACCAGTCAGATCCTGGTCGACGAGAACGCGGCGAGCGCGGCGAACCGGCAGCTGCTGCGGCTCGAGAACAACGGCAACCCGCAGATCGAGCTGAACAACGTTGCGACCGGCGTCAACTGGCGGGTCGGCATGGGGCCGGCCAACTCCTTCTTCGCCAAGAAGGGCTCGCGCGAGCTGCGCTTCACCGAGGGCGGCGCCCTCAGGCTCATCGCCTCGGGCAATACCTTCTTGCTGGCCTTGCCGAACGGCAACCTGGCGATCGACGGCACCTTGACCGAGAACTCCGACGTCAACGCCAAGCGGGACATCGAGCCGGTCGACGGGGCCACCGTGCTGAACCAGGTGGCGGCCCTGCCGGTCTCGACCTGGTCCTACAAGGACGACGAGACGGGCGTGCGCCACGTGGGGCCCATGGCCCAGGACTTCCACGCCGCCTTCGGCCTGGGTGCCAACGACACCTCGCTCTCGCCGCGCGACGTGGCCGGCGTGGCGCTCGCCGGGGTCCAAGCGCTGCAGGAAGAACTGCGGCGCAAGGACGCCGTCATCGAGGCCCTCCAGGCACGTCTCGATGCCCTGGAAGCCAAGTTGAACGAGAAGTAGGGGGTAGTGGCCGGCGCGCGCCGCCGGCACATGCTTCTGGTCAGGCGGCGGCGCTATGGCGCCGCCGCCGCTCTTCTTTCTTGATGCCTCGGATCAGTCCGATGTCCGGCCGTGTCCGCGCCCCCTGTTCCCAAATCGGGCGCATTGTCTTTCGACGCGGGAAGGCGCAGGATCCGGCGCGTTTCTGCTGAAGGATTCCGGTCATGGTGGCTCTCACGGCGGTCGAGCTGCTGGAAGCGGGCACAGCCCTGACCCTGCGCTGGGCCGACGGCTCGGCGGGCCGCTTCCACGCCTTCTGGCTGCGCGACAACGCGCTGGACGAAGCGACCCGCGCACCGGAGAACGGTCAGCGCCTGATCACCCTGCGGGACATCCCGGCCGAGACCAGAATCGCCGAGGCCCAGCTTCGGGACGGCGCGTTGGAGGTCCGCTTTGCGCCGGAAGGGAAGTGCGTAGGCTTTCCTGGAGACTGGCTGCGCGTCCACGTCTATGACCGGCCGGGACCGAGCGAACGGGGCTGGACCGCGCCCGAGATCGAGACCTGGGACGGCGGCCTCGACGCGGACGCCGTGACCGGCCGCTTCGACGCCGTCAGCCGGGATCCGGCGGCGCTCCGCCGTTGGCTCGGACACGTGCGGCGCTTCGGCTTCGCCAGGCTCACCGGCGGCCCGGTCGAGAGCGGGGCCCTGCTCGCGGTCGCCGAGCTCTTCGGCTACGTGCGCGAGACCAACTACGGCAAATGGTTCGAGGTGCGCACCGAGGTGAACCCGAGCAACCTGGCCTACACGGGACTCGGGCTGCAGGCCCATACCGATAACCCCTACCGGGACCCGGCGCCGACCCTGCAGATCCTCTACTGCCTGGAGAACTCGGCCGAGGGCGGCGAGAACCAGGTGGTCGACGGCTTTCGCGCCGCGCGACGCCTTAAGGACGAGGACCCGCGGGGCTTCGACCTGCTGGCCGATCACTGCGCGCGCTTCCACTACCACGGCGGCGGCGAGGTCAGCTTGAGCACCCGGCGGCCGATGATCGAGCTCCGGCCCGACGGCGAGCTGATCGCCGTCCGCTTCAACAACCGCAGCGCGGCGCCGATCACCGACGTGCCCTTCGACGCCATGGCGGCCTACTACGCCGCCTACCGGCGCCTGGGCGTGATCGTCGATGACCCGGCCATGGCCGTCGGCTTCAAGCTGGCACCGGGCGAATGCTTCATCGTCGACAACACCCGCGTGCTGCACGGGCGCAGCGGCTACGCCGCCGGCGGCGGAACGCGCCGGCTCCAGGGCTGCTACCCGGACAAGGACGGGCTGCTGTCGACCCTGGCCGTCCTGGAAGGAAAGGAGGCAAACCTGCCATGACCGAGTCGAAAGAGCTGACGTCCGAAACCATCGTGCCCTTCCTGGAGGAGATCTTCGAGCGGCGCGGCGCGACCGAATACCTGGGCGAACGGGTCACCATGGCCGAGCACATGCTGCAGGGCGCCCACTTCGCCGAGCACCGCGGCGAGTCCGAGGAGATCGTGGTCGCGGCCCTGCTGCACGACATCGGGCACTTCCTGGAGGAGACCGGCGGTTTCTCCTTGGAAGACACCGAGGACCGCCGTCACGAGGAGGCCGGCGCGCGCCTCCTGGCGCCCTTCTTCCCGGACCTCGTCACCGACTGCGTGCGCCACCACGTCGCCGCCAAGCGCTATCTCTGCGCCACCGAGCCGGAGTACTTCGGCGGGCTTTCCGAGGCCTCGGTCCATTCGCTGAAGCTGCAGGGCGGGCCCATGTCGGCGGCGGAGGTCGAGGCCTTCGAGCGGCAGCCGCACCTCGAGGCCATCCTCACGGTGCGGCGGCTGGACGACGAGGGCAAGATCGTCGGCATGCCGACCCCGCCCTTCGCCCATTTCGCCCCCATGGTCCGGCGCGCCGTCGCGGCCCGCGGCGGCAATTAGGCCAGGTGCGGTGCATCGCCGGATCCGCCCGAGCAGGGGGCTGAAAGAGTGCCTCGTCGGCACCATCACCCTTCGACAGGCTCAGGGTGAGGGCGGAGTGTATCAAGGGAACACCCTCATCCTGAGCCTGTCGAAGGATAACCGTGATCAAGGGCTCAGGTGATTCCCAGCACCTTGCAAAGGGCCGACTTTCACTCGTCGGTTCGCCAGGCCTCGAGGCTCTCGACCGGCTGCGGCAAGCGGCCTTTCGTCCATATCCGCCCGGCGGGAAGCGGCGCCGACGAAGCGCGTCAGGCCGCGATTGAGGAGGCGACGCCCGCGCCGCGCGGCGCGAGAATCGAGAGGTTGTCGAGAAACTGCTGGGCGCAGCGCGGCCAGCTGAACTTGAGGGCGTGTTCGCGGCAGCGCTCGCGGGGAATGTGCAGCGCCTGGCGCGCCGCCAGTGCCAGGTCCTCGTGCAGGACGCCGACGCCGGCGTTGCCGACGATGTCGAGCGGCCCGGGAACCGGATAGGCCGCCACCGGCACGCCGGCCGAGAGCGCCTCGAGCACGACGAGGCCGAAGGTGTCGGTGCGGCTCGGAAAGACGAAGACCTGGGCCGAGGCGAAGTGCCGGGCGAGCTCTTCGCCGAACTTGGCGCCGGTGAAGACCACCTCGGGATAGCGCCGGCGCAGCTCGTCGAGCTGCGGGCCGTCGCCGACCACCACCTTGCTGCCCGGCAGGTCGAGGTCGAGGAAGGCGCCGATGTTCTTCTCTACCGCGACCCGGCCGACGTAGAGGAAGATCGGTTCGGGCTGGTCGAGGAGCTTGTCCTCGCGGGGCCGGAACAGCTCGGAATCGACGCCGCGGCTCCAGGGCTTCAGGTTGACGAAGCCGCGCAGGCTGAGCTCCTTGCGCATCGAGTCCGTGGCCACCAGGCATCCGGCGGACGGCGCGTGGAATCGGCGCATCCAGTCGTAGGCCAGCCGGGTAGGAAAGCCGGTGCGGGCCTGGAGGTACTCCGGAAAGCGCGTGTGAAACGAGCTCGTGAAGCCCAGCTTCCGCTTCAGGCAGTAGCGGCGTGCCGCGATACCGAGCGGGCCCTCGGTCGCGATATGGATGGCCTGGGGCTCCGTCGCATCGAGGATCCTGGCCACGCCCCGCCCGGGGAAGAGCGCCAGCCGTATCTCCGGATAGGTCGGGCAGGGCACGGAGCGGAAGCGGTCGGGCGAGATCACCTCGATCTCGTGCCCCGCGCCTTCGAGTTCCTCTCTGACCCGCGCGAGCGTCCTGACAACGCCGTTCACCTGCGGGTGCCAGGCATCGGAAACGAGGGCTATGCGCATCAAACAGCGGCCTTCGACCGTGGGCGGGGCTGAATCGTCGTACGCGCCGAGTCTGGGCCCTCGACAGCAGGTGCCACCGGCCTCTCTGCTTGTCAAGCGGCGCCCAGATGCTCCGCCGGCGGGCGGGGCCAGGCGACAAGTCGCCGATCTGGCTTTGCGCACGCCTAGTCTGTACCGCGTTTTCTTGGGCGATATCCGGCGATCATTTGAAACTTTTTTTCACTGTTTGTGGAACCCAGGTAATGAACATCTCATCCACGATTTGGCTACTCTAGAAACACAATGAAGGATGCCGCTCTCTCCACGACTGAACGGATGATTGCGCCGCGGCGGCTCGCCGTGGTGTTCAATCCCGTGGCCGGCCGCCGCGTGCGCCGCCGCTTGGAGAGCACCCTGGCGATCCTGCGCGAGCGCGGCTGCCAGCTCGACTTGAACGAGACCAAGGGCCGCGGCCACGCGGAGCATCTCGGCGGCGCCGTCGATCCGCGCGACGCGGACGCCATCGTCGTCGCCGGCGGCGACGGGACGATCAACGAGGTGATCAACGGCATGGTCGCTCGGCGGCCGGGCGGCGACGGCCCGCCGCTGGCCGTCCTGCCGATGGGTACCGCGAACCTGATCGCGAACGAGATCGGCCTGCGGCTCGACCCCGGCGCGATCGCCGAAACCATCCTCGAGGGCGAGGCCCGCTCGGTGGTGCTCGGCCGCGCCAACGGCCGCCTGTTCACGATCACGGCCGGCGTCGGCTTCGACGCCCACGTCGTGGCCGGGGTCGACGTGAGACTGAAGCGCCTGATTGGAAAGGGCGCCTACGTCTGGGAGTCGGCCCGGCAGTTGCGCCGCTTCCCCTATCCGACCTATCGCGTCTCGATCGACGGCACGGACCACCGGGCGACCTCGGTGCTGGTAGCCAAGGGCGCCCACTACGCCGGGAACTTCATTTGCGCGCCCCTGGCCAGGCTCGACGCACCCCATTTCCAGGTCTGCCTATTCCGGCGCGGCGGCCCCTTCAACGTTCTGCGCTACGCCGCGGCGCTCGCCCTCGGCCGCCTGCCGGCGCTGCCCGACATGTCGATCGTCGAAGGCCGTGACGTCCTGATCGAGGGGCTGCAGGACGAGCCGGTTCAGGGCGACGGCGACCTGATCGCGCGGCTGCCGCTCTCCGTCGGTCTGCTGCCCGGCGGCCTCCGAATCATCATGCCCAAGAGTGCCGCCCGCGCCTGACCGGGGGCCTTACTGGCCGGCGACGGTCATGCCCTCGATCCGCAGGGTCGGCGCGTTGGTGCCGTAGCGGAAGGTCAGGTCGTCGGCCGGCGTTAGATGCGGAAACATCTCCTTGAGATTGCCGGCGATGGTCAGCTCGCTGACCGGATAAGCCAGCTCGCCGCGTTCGATCCAGAACCCGGCCGCACCCCGGCTGTAGTCGCCGGTGATGCCGTTGACGCCCATGCCCATCATCTCGGTGACATAGAGCCCCTCGTCGATGTCGGCCATGAGCGCGCTCGGGCTCTGGGCGCCCGGCGCCATGTAGAGGTTGGTGGTCGAGGGCGAGGGCGGGGCCGAGGCGCTGCGGGCGGCGCGGCCGGTGGTCTCCAGCCCCAGTTGCCGCGCCGAGGCGAGGTCGAGAATCCAGGTGGTCAGGCGCCCGTCGGCGATCACCTCGAGACGGTCGTTGGCGACTCCCTCGCCGTCGAAGGGCTTGGAGCGGAGGCCGCGCGGCCGGTGCGGATCGTCGACGATGGTGATGCCCGGCGCGAAGATCTGCTCGCCCATCTTGTCCTTCAGGAAAGAGGTGCCGCGCGCGATGGCGGCACCGTTGATGGCGCTGGCCAAGTGGCCGACCAGTCCGCCGGCCACCCGGGGATCGAAGACGACCGGCACGCGCTTGGTCGAGACCCGGCGCGCGCCCAGGCGCTTCACCGCCCGTTCGCCGGCGCGCCGGCCGATCTCGGCCGGGTCCTCGAGGTCGGCGCCGTGGACGCAGGACGAGAAGTCGTAGTCCCGCTCCATGGACAGGCCTTCGCCCGCCAGCACCGAAACCGCGACGGCGTGGCGCGAGGACGCGTAGCTCGCCGCGAAGCCGTTGGAGGTGGCGAGCGCGACCGCGCCGCGCGTCCAGCTGGCCTCGGCGCCTTCCGAGTTGGTCACGCCCTCGACCGCGCGGGCCGCTTCCTCGCAGGCGGCCGCGCGCGCGATCAGATGCTCTGTGGTCGGCTCGTCCGGATCCTCCATATCGAGCGACGGCAGATCCTCGGCCAGCTGGGCCGGCTCGGCGAGCCCGCAGTGGGGGTCCTCGGGCACCGCCCGGGCCATGGCTAGCGCGCGCTCGACCAGGGTATCCATCGCGGCCGGGTCCGTATCGGTCGAGGAGACGATGGCCTGGCGCCGGCCGACGAAGACCCGCAGGCCCAGGTCCTGGCCTTCCTCCCGCTCCAGGCGTTCGAGCGTGCCCAGGCGCTGGGCATAGGAGAGCGAAACCGAATGGGCCACCAGGCCGTCGGCGCCATCGGCGCCGGCCTTCTTGGCCTTCTTGATCACGTCGTCGAGCAGCGTGAGGGCGTGTGCCGAATCCATCTGAGCTCCCGGAATGGCGTGCTTCGTCGGGTTGTGGTCTCGGCTATATATAGCAAGGGCCGGCGCCGATGCACGCGCGTCCTGGCGAGCCGCAGAAAAGGCGCCTAGCTGGCGCCATCACCCTTCGACAAGCTCAGGGTGAGGGTGAGATGTTTCAGGCACTTACCCTCATCCTGAGCTTTGTCGAAGGATGACCTTTATCAAGTACGCAGTAGTTCTTCCGCGACCTCGCTCTGACGCCGGAAAGCGAAACACCCCGCCGGAGCCCGGCGGGGTGTTTCGCGGTTTCGAGGAGAAGCGCGCCTAATTGAGCAGGATGCGCTCCAGACGGTCCAGGTCGTTGATCACGCGCCAGGAGCCGCCGCCCGATTCCACTTTGCCCTGCCAGTCCTCGAGGCGCTCCAGGTACTCCCGCGGGTTGATGTTGTCGGTCCGGAGCTTGGTCACGTTGAGCGCGACCACGCTGTAGCCGTCGACCGCCAGCGGAATGTCCCGGTTGTAGCCCTTCTTGAGCTCTTCCTTGAGGTCCGAGAAGATCAGGATCACCTTGTTGCCCGGGTTCTTCTCGTTCAGGAACTCGGTGGCCTGAAGGATACCGCCGGTGATGTCGGTGTACTGGGCCGGCTTGGCGCGCTTGACGAAGTCGTCGACCAGATCGCGGAACTTGCGCTTCTGCTGGTTCGCCATGCTGGGCCGGTCGTCGAAGGTCACCTTGGCGACGATGTCCTTCTCGTTGAAGCTGCCGGTGTCGATCCGCGCGACCGCGAAGGAGTCGCCCGGATCGAGGCGGGCCAGGATCGCGTTGATGATCTGCTGCGCCTTCTCCAGCTCCTCGGTATAGGTGCCCGAGGTGTCGATCAGCATGTAGACGCCGCGACCCTGCGGTTCCGGTTCGGAGCAGCCGGCGAGGCCGAGAGCGAGGGTCAGGCCGGCAATCGATAGAAATCGTTTCATGATGCTCATCTTTCTCAGGGCTGTTCCCTAGCGTGTTTGCGCACATCGCCCGCATGGCTCTTGATCTGGTTCTCGATGAACAGCGGCGCGAAGATGACGATGTCGTAGGCGTCGACCAGCAGGTCGCCGATCGTGCGGAACATCTGGCCGAGCCAGCGCAGGGCGACCGACAGGCCGCGCAGGCCGCCGACGGCGCAGATGCCGAGCACGGTGCGCAGCGAATGGACGAAGGTCTCCAGCGGGATCGCGACGAAGGTCAGCGCGAAGGGCAGGATGAAGCCCATGCCCATCTGCGCCGCCGTGGTGATCCAGCCCATGCCCGTGGCGTCGGAGACCGATTCCGTGTCGCCGCGCAGCTGGGCGCTCAGGAGCAGCTCGTCCTGCAGAAGGACGTCGCGCATCAGGGCCAGGCCGGCCTCGACGCTGGCCAGGATGGTCAGGATGGTCAGGGTGATCCAGATCATCTTGATCCGCATGTTGTCGGCCAGCGCCCCGATGACCGGGAACAGGCGCGTGATGCGGAGCGATTCCATTAGGAACAGGCCGATCGAGATCTCCACCAGGATGATGACCAGGGCGGCGATGTCGGCGACCTTGAAGCCGGCGATGTAGTTGGTGCCGCCGACCATCTCGGCCATCGGCCGGGCGATCAGGTTGAAGTTGATGATGGCGCCGCCGGTGGCGATGACCAGGACGAAGAAGGAGACGAAGAACTGCACCAGCGAGGACGAGGTCAGGGTGCGCTCGGCCCGGTCGGTCTGGCGCAGGATGTTCTCGTACTGCTCGATGTGTCGGTCGATGATCTGAGTCCGCTGCAGCAGACTGGTCATCTTGCTGTCGATCTCTTTCTGGTTCTGGATCGCCTTGCGCCAGTAAGGGATCATGTCCTTGAGGCGCTGGTGGCGCTCCTCGGTCGCCTTGCGGTAGTCCTCCTTGGCCTGGGACTGGGCCTTGTTCAGCGAAGTGTGGATGCCCTCGAGGATCTGGGCGACCATGGGATCGCCCTTGGAATCGATGTTCGCGACTTTCTCGACCGCGTCGACCCAGCCCGGCGGTGTCGGCGGCACCTCCTTGCTGGCGTCGTGGTCCTCCTCCATCTTCGTGACCTGCTCGCTCAGGCGGCGGTTCAGAAGGGGACACTCCGAGAGGTCGCGCTTGACGCCCGCGTCGATGCGCTCGAACTCGCGCTCGATGACGCGCTCCGTGGCCTCGCGGCCGGCCGCCAGCAGGACCTCGCGGTTGCGCGCGGTCATGGTGTTGGCCGACTTGTTCAGGGACGTCGCGGTCATGCGCAGCCCCTTGTAGAGTCCGCGCATGATTGTTTGGATCGCCCGGTGCGCCGGCACACGCGCGAAGTACATCGCGATGACCAGCACCAGGAACCAGATGAACCAGGAGACTGGTCCGCTGAGCGAAAACACCTCCGCTAAGGGCATAGCGACCTCACTGATTTTGTATTACAGGCCGGAACGATCCCCTCTCATCGGGGGGCCTCCTCGACCTCAGATAATCGTCTGCAATCGTATTGAAACGGTTAACCCCTGATCACCACGACAAGACGCAAGTCTTGCCACTAGGCGGGCAGCAACCGACCACATTTATAACACAGAATGCGGCAAAATATTGGCGGAGCTATTATTTTGGGAGATTAGGCCGTCTTTTTAGGCACTTAGGTTTCAAACTTTCTGCCCGGGTCAAAAGTTAACAGTTTCACTCACCGCCAAGCCCGGCGGAGCCAATAAAGCGGAAGGCCGGGAAGCGCCAGCAGGAGCGTCAGAACAAAGGCCAGCACCAGGTCGAAGACGAGGCTTCCCGCCCATACAGGTGGCGCCAACGCCCGGTTCGGCAGTACGACCTCCGCCATGTAGACCGCACCGGCGCTCGTGGCAGCCATCACGAGAATGCAACAGGCGGCGGTGACCGCAAGTTTTGCCCGCATGTGCTCGGGAAGAGTTTGAATCTTGGCGAAGAGACTGGTAGCGCGCACCGCGTCGAAGAAGATGAGGCCCATGCTGATGGGTACGAACATCATGAGCAGGGTAGCAAGACGCGCGCCTCTGGTTACGTTCGACAGAGCGCCGCCGAGCAGCGCGTAGTATTCCACCGCGCCGTAGCCGACGAGGACCAGGCAGAGCGCGGCGCCGAGAAACACTAAGGGGGCCGGCATCCCGGTTGCTGGCGGTACGCGGCTCACTGCTTGGTCTCCTCGGGGCAAGGCACACCCGCCGGGCTCCGCGCGGCGGTGCGAGGAACCATAAAGACCAGGCTTCACAGATTTCTTACTGCGGGTCGCCCTACTTCCAGATCGGCGCGCCGCTGCCGGGCAGGCCGTAGTCGGCCCACTTCTCGGAGACCCTGTCGATCACTTCCTGGTCCATGCGGATCTTGGTGCCCCAGTCCCGCTTGGTCTCGGGCGGCCACTTGTTGGTGGCGTCGAGCCCGATCTTGGAGCCGAGGCCGTCCTCCGGCGAGGCGAAGTCGAGGTAGTCGATCGGCGTGTTCTCGATCACCGTGATGTCGCGCGCCGGGTCCATGCGGGTCGACATCGCCCAGATCACGTCGTCCCAGCTCCGCGGGTCGACGTCGTCGTCCACCACGATGACCCACTTGGTGTACATGAACTGCCTCAGGTAGGACCAGACGCCGAGCATGACGCGCTTGGCGTGGCCCGGATAGGCCTTCTTGATCGAGACCACGGCGACCCGGTAGCTGCAGCCCTCGGGCGGCAGCCAGAAGTCGAGGATCTCGGGGAACTGCTGCTGCAGCAGGGGCACGAAGACCTCGTTCAGCGCCTCGCCGAGCACCGAGGGCTCGTCCGGCGGCCGCCCGGTGAAGGTCGAGAGGTAGATCGGATTCCGCCGCATGGTCATGGCGGTGACTTTGAAGACCGGAAAGGGCTCGACCGCGTTGTAGTAGCCGGTGTGATCGCCGTAGGGGCCCTCGTCGCCGTAGTCCTCGAGGCTGACCTCGCCCTCCAGCACGATCTCGGCCTGGGCCGGCACCTTGAGCGGCTGGGTCTTGCAGTCGACCAGATCGACCTTGCGGCCGCGCAGCAGGCCGGCGAAGTGGTACTCCGAGAGCGTGTCGGGCACCGGGGTGACGGCCGCGATGATGGTGCCCGGGTCGGCGCCGATCACCGCCGCCGCCGGCAGGGGCTCGGGCTTCTCGGCCTTCCAGCGCGCATGGTGCTGGGCGCCGCCGCGGTGCTTCAGCCAGCGCATCAGGGTGCGCCGCCGGTCCAGCACCTGCATGCGGTAGATGCCGAGGTTGAAGGCGTCCTCCTTGCGCGCGGAGGGCCCCCGGGTCACGACCAGCGGCCAGGTGATCAGCGGCGCCGGCTCGCCCGGCCAGCAGGACTGCACCGGCAGGCGTCCGAGATCGATCTCATCGCCCTGGAGCACGATCTCCTGGCACGGCGCCCGGCTGACGCTGCGCGGCTTCATGGCCAGCACCTGCTTCAGCAGCGGCAGCTGGCTCCAGGCCTCGCGCAGGCCGCCCGGCGGCTCCGGCTGACGCAGGAAGGCGAGGGTCTCGCCGATCTCGCGCAGCGCCTCCGGCTCCCGGTCCATGCCCCAGGCGACCCGTTCCACCGTACCGAAGAGGTTGACCAGAACCGGGCTCTCGTAGCGGCGCCCGTCGGCGTCGACGGCGTTCTCGAAGAGGGCCGCCGGCCCGCCCTCGGCGAGCAGGCGGGTCTGGATCTCGGTCATCTCGAGATGGGTCGAGACCGGCGCCGCCACCCGCTTCAGGCGGCCGGTGTTCTCCAAACGGTCGATGAAGTCGCGCAGAGACTCGTAGGGCATGGGGAAGGGTTTCACCTCGGGGCAGGGGCCGCTATCACGCCCCGCGGCGGGCAGCGCGTCAAGCGCGCAGCGGCGCGGGCGCGGCCCGGCTATCCGCGTCCCGCGTCCCGCTCCGCGATCCAGAGCAGGAAGGCCGTGTCGGCGCCGCCGATCCCGACCGGCGTGACGCCGTGCATCAGGACCCCCAGCCCGTGCTCTTAATCCCAGGCGCAGCCGAATTCGAAGCCGAGGTAGGATGCGCCGTCCTTCTCCAAGGGTTGAACGTGGACACTGTGCAGGCCGATCAGGCGCGCAAGATCGCCGGGCGCCCGCAGGTCGGGCATGTCCTCGCGGCGCGGCCCGCCGGCTTCGCCGCTGTCGGCTTGAAGCGAGGGATAGGCCGCGAAGATCGCCGACAGAACCGCGGCCGAAACCTCGGGCTCGCGGCCGAGGAACCAGGCGACGAGGGCGAGCTCCGCTGCTGTCAGCGGATCGCGGCTTGCCCCGGCGCGGCCGCCGTCCGGCGCGAAGACGAGCCTGACGGCGCCGTCCGAGGCTGTCGGGGCGTTCTGGGCGCCATAGGGACCGTAACGGGACTGGAATCCGCGCCAGCTGTCGAAGGTCGCTTCGGCGACCCAGAAATCTTCGTCGAAGGTGAAGGGCAGGATGGGCGCGCCGGCGCGCTTTGGAGCGTCAGGCCTCGGTGACCTTGAAGATCGTGCCCTCGATGCCGACCACGGTGATCCTGGTGCCGGCCGGCATGTCGGTCTCCGATTCGATCTTCCAGGTCGAGTCGTCGACCCGAATCTTGCCGAGCCCGTTGATCACCGGCTCGTCCAGAGTGAACTGGCGCCCGAGATACTGCTCGCCGCGCCGGTTCAAGGTCGGCCGGTCGGTCTCGATCGGGTGCTTCCTCAGGTAGTGGCGGGAGAGCACCACGCTCGTGACCGACAGCACGCCCCAGATCAGGAACTGCATCTGCCAGCTGGTCTCGGGAAAGACCAAGAGGATCAGGCCGACGACCGCAGAGGCGGCGCCGAGCCAGACCAGGACGGCGCCCGGCGCGAAGACCTCGGCCAGCACGAAGAGCAGGGCGGCGATCCACCAATGCCAGAACTGGATCTCTTCGAAGAACATCAGGCGTTCTCTCGCCCCGGCACGGCGAAGGTGGAGCTCGAGCTCGAAGGAATGCGGCTGCCCGACGCGCCGGACCGGTTCGGCCCCGAGCCGTTGGGCCGCGTGCCGCCGCCGGAAGGCCCGCCGTCGCCGAAGCTCTCGCGCGCGATCTCGGCGATGCCGCCGATCGCGCCGATCACGCTGCTCGCCTCGAGCGGCAGGAACATGATCTTCTGGTTCGGCGAGTTGGCGAACTGCCCGAGCGCATCGACGTACTTCTGGGCCACGAAGTAGTTGATCGATTGGATGTCGCCCGAGGCGATGGCGTCGGAGACGAATTTGGTGGCGTTGGCCTCGGCCTCGGCTTCGCGTTCGCGCGCCTCGGCATCGCGGAACGCCGCTTCGCGCCGCCCCTCGGCGGCCAGGATCTGGGACTGCTTGTCGCCCTCGGCGCGCAGGATCTCGGCCTGCCGGTCGCCCTCGGCCTCGAGGACGGCGGCGCGCTTGTCGCGCTCGGCCTTCATCTGGCGGGCCATGGATTCGACCAGGTCGCGCGGCGGCGTGATGTCCTTGATCTCGATGCGGGTCACCTTCACGCCCCAGGGCTCGGTCGCGTCATCGACGATACCGAGCAGCCTGGCGTTGATCTGGTCGCGCTCCGAGAGCAGTTCGTCCAGGTCCATGGAGCCCATGACGGTCCGGATGTTGGTCATGGTCAGGTTGAGGATGGCGCGCTCCAGGTTGCGCACCTCGTAGGCCGCCTTGGCGGCGTCGAGCACCTGGTAGAAGACCACGCCGTCGACCTGGACCAGGGCGTTGTCCTTGGTGATCACCTCCTGGGAGGGGACGTCGAGCACGGTCTCCATCATGTTCATCTTGGCGCCGACGCGGTCGATCACCGGAACGATGACACCGAGCCCCGGGGGCAGGGTCCTGGTGTAGCGGCCGAAGCGCTCGATCGTGTACTCGAGGCCCTGGGGCACCGATTTGACTCCCATGGCCACCAAAACGATGGCAAGCGCGACGACGACGATGGCAAAAACCGCGAAACCGCTCAATTCGATGAACATCATCTTCGGTCCCCGTGCTGAATGTTCTTTCCGGCTGCCGCCGCCGGTCGCCGGCGCGGCGAAAGGCGATAACCTCGATATGTCCAGATGTTGTCTAGCTAAATATGGTAAACGAAGTGTCTAGGTTGAAGGCGTGACCGCCGCGACCCCTCCGGCCCGTTCTCCGAGATGATCGAAAATGTCGACCGCTGCGTGGATCAAAAATTATTGGGATCCGTACAGTATCAAGACGTTGTTTACTGCGTTCGAGATATCCAGCTAGGATAACGCGGTTGAGCGCGTTGGCTACAAACATTTGGAAGGGCGCGAGCAATGGCGCAATTCTGGGTGGTCGGCGGAGAGTACAAGGATACGACCTTCGCCGAGACCATCGGTCAGAAGGAAGAGTGGATCGGTCCTTTCGGGGACTATGAGGTGGCGCGCCAAGAGTGGGCGAAGCGGGCCTGGCAGTCGGTCGACAACTGCCACACGCGCTATCGGATCGAACGGATCGATCCCGACGCGCCGCCCCGCTGCACGGACTAGACGCCGCCCGTCCCGTGCCTTGGGCCCTGCCGGATAGCGACTCGGGACGCCTCGCGCTGGCCAAGGGCTACCCTTACGCGGTGCCCGAGCGCTGCTATCTCCTGCTGAACGGCGAGGCGCGGCCGCTCGAGGGCGGGTCAGCGGAGGCCGCCCGCTTCGACAAGCGGTTCCCGGTCATCGCGCACGGCTCGAACCGCTCGCCCGAACAGCTGCTGCGGAAGTTCGGCCGTGACGCCGAAATCCCGGTGAGCCGGGGCGTCCTGGCCGATCACGACGTGGTCTACTCGGCACACATGACCCGCTACGGCGCGATCGCGGCCAATCTGGCCCACCTGCCCGGAGTCCAGGTCTCGCTCTGGATCACCTGGCTGACCGACCGGCAGCTCCAGCGCATGCACGAGACCGAGCTGGGCGCCGAGATCTATCGCTACGGACACCTCGAGGCTGCCGCCATTGCCCTCGAGTCGGGGCCGTCCGACGGAATCGAGAGCGCCGGGGTCTACCTCGGCAGCTACGGCTACCTTTGCCGCGACGGCGCTCCGGTCGGGCTCGCCGCCGTCGCCGCCGATGGCCGGGACCACCAGAGCCTGCACCAGGAGGACGTGCTCGCCCACGTGCGCGACCGGCACCGCCCGGGGCACGACCTCGACGCCATGCTGCTGGAGGCGATCCGTGACGCTGGCGCCCGCCGCGCCCTGACCGAAGACCTGCGCCGCGAGGCCCTGCCGCCCTCGGCGCCGCACTTCCGCGAGGTCTGACGGCAGCCGACCGCCGCGTCAGGGCAGGACGCGCCAAACGACGGCGTTGCGCAGGTCGGTATCCTCCAGCTCCCGGCTGGTCTTCACGCTGTAGGCGGCGAGGCGCTCCAGGCCCTTTCCAGGCAGGTAGCTGCGGCCCGGGTCGCCCATGAGCACCAGCGCGTCCCCGGCGGCGAGCCGGCGCAGCCAGTCTTCGATCCGGCCGGCGGTCGGCTGCTCGTAGCAGACGTCCCCGGCCAGCACCACCTGCCAGCCCGGGTTGTCCCGGCCGATCAGGTCGTCTTCCACGACCGCGAGCTCGACCCCGTTGAGCACCCCGTTGAGCCGCAGCGCGGCGGCGGCGAAAGGGTCGATCTCCGCCGCCTCGACCCGCGCGGCGCCGGCCTTGGCGGCGGCGATGCCCTGGATGCCCGAGCCGGCGGCGAAGTCGAGGACCGAGCGGCCGGCGACGGTCTCGGGATGGTCCAACAGGTAGCGGGCGAGCGCCTGGCCGCCGGCCCAGGCGAAGGCCCAGAAGGGCGGCGGCAGGCCGCTCTCGGCCAGCTCGGCCTCGGTCGACTGCCACAGCGGCACGACCTCGCTGGCCAGGTGGAGCGCGATCTCGGGCACCAGCGGCGGCCGTTCCACCGCTGTGTTGAAGCGGACGAAGCTTTCCGGGTCGGCGAGGTCGACATCGCGGCTCATGCCGCGAAGCCGGCGCCGAGGATGCCCGCCAGCAGCAGCCAGCCGACGAAGCGGTTCGACTGGAAGCGCCTCATGCAATTGCCCGGATCGTCGATGTCGAGGGTCCGTATCTGCCAGGCGAAGTGCAGCGCGACCGCGGCGACGCCGACCAGGAAGGGCCAGGCCAGACCGGCCGCCAGGCCGGCCGCCAGGAAGAGCGCCTGGGTCAGGAAGTAGAAGCCGGCCAGCCAGGGCTTGGTTTTTGCGCCAAGCTTGAGGGCGGTGGACTTGACGCCGATCAGGGCGTCGTCCTCCTTGTCCTGGTGGGCGTAGATCGTGTCGTAGCCGAGGGTCCAGGCCACGCCGCCCGCGTAAAGCAGGACCGCCGGCCAGTCCAGGCCCCCAGCAACCGCCGACCAGCCGACCAGGGCGCCCCAGTTGAAGGTCAGGCCGAGCCAGGCCTGGGGCCAGTAGGTGATCCGCTTCATGAAGGGATAGCTGAAAACCAGGACCAGCGAGGCCGCGCCGAGGCCGATGGTGAAGAGGTTGAACTGCAGCAGCACGGCGAGGCCGATCGCGAGCTGCAGAACGAGGAACAGGGTCGCGTTGCGGGCCGTGACCTGGCCGCTCGGGATCGGACGCTCGGCGGTGCGCGCCACCCGGGCGTCGTAGTCGCGGTCGGCGATGTCATTGAAGGTGCAGCCGGCGCCGCGCATGACGACCGCGCCGACCGTGAAGAGCACCGCCAGCCAGAGGTCCGGCCAGCTGCCGCCGGATACCGAGGCGAGCGCCAGGCTCCACCAGCAGGGGAACAAGAGCAGCCAGGTGCCGATCGGCCGGTCGATCCGGGCCAGCCTCAGGTAGGGGCGGAGCGTCGCGGGCGCGACCCGATAGGCCCAGTGATCGCGGATGTCGCTGGCCGCGGCGGGGCTCGCCGCCGGCGTTGTCTCGGACGCGTCGCTCATGGCCTAATCATCGCAGGCTTCAGGCGGCCGTGAAAGCGGCTGGCGCTGCCGGACTCTGGTGGGAGTGCAGGCGCATGGCGGTCAAACTGGCGACGCGGCTCTACCTGGAACAGGATCTCGCCGCCGGCGCGACCCTGGGCCTCGATCACGGTCGCGCCCACTACCTGCGCAGCGTCCTTCGCCTGGGGCGCGGCGCCAGGCTCGCCCTGTTCAACGGCCGCGACGGCGAATGGTCGGCCCGGCTCGACGCCCTGGGCAAGGGCTGGGCCTCGCTTGTGGTCGAGGAGAAGCTGCGGGCGCAGACCCACGCGCCCGACCTCTGGCTCGTCTTCGCGCCGATCAAGCGGGCGCGGATCGACTTCCTGGCCGAGAAGGCGACCGAGCTCGGGGTGTCGCGGCTGCAGCCGGTCATGACCCGCTACACCGCGGTCAGCCGGGTCAACGAGGAGCGCCTGGCGGCCAACGCCCGCGAGGCCGCCGAGCAGTGCGGCCGGCTCGACGTGCCGGCGGTCGGCCGGGTGCGCGATCTCTTCGACCTCCTGGGGGAATGGCCGGCGGAGCGCCGCCTGCTGGTCTGCGCCGAATCGGGACCGGCCGAGCCGATCGCCGAGGTCCTGCGCGCCTTGAGCGAGGCCGAAAACGGCCGGGCGCCGCCCTGCGCGGTGCTGGCCGGGCCGGAAGGCGGCTTCGCGCCCGCCGAACTTGACGGGCTGGCAAATCTCCCCTTTTCTAGCCTCGTTGGGTTGGGCCCCCGCGTGCTGCGCGCCGACACCGCAGCCCTGGCGGCTCTGGCGTGCTGGCAGGCGATCCTGGGGGACGGCCGTTCAAGGCCCGGGGCGCGCGCGACCGAGGCGCTTTGAGTCCAGCATGGTCACCACCGTTCCCGCACCACGAGACGGAAGCCCCCCGAATGTCAGCCCCGCCCCAGCAAAAGGGTGAGCCGATCACGAGCAAGGCGCAGCTCGTCGCCTATCTCGAGGCCGGCAGCAAGCCCAGCACCGACTGGCGTATCGGCACCGAGCACGAGAAGTTCGGCTTCACCCAGGACGATCTTCGGCCGCTGCCCTACGAGGGCGAGCGCGGCATCGAGGCGCTGCTGACCGGCATGGAGCGCGCCTTCGGCTGGCAGGGCGTGCGCGAGAACGACAGGGTCATCGCGCTGGCCAAGGAGGCCTGCAGCATCACCCTGGAGCCGGGCGGCCAGTTCGAGCTGTCCGGCGCGCCGCTCGAGACGATCCACCAGACCTGCAACGAAGTGCATACCCACCTGGCCCAGGTGCGGCAGATCGCCCAGCCCTTGGGCATCGGGATGCTGGGCCTCGGCTTCCAGCCCAAGTGGCCGCGCGACGCGATTTCCTGGATGCCCAAAGGGCGCTACAAGATCATGCGCGAGTACATGCCGAAGAAGGGCAGCCTAGGTCTCGACATGATGACCAGGAGCTGCACGGTGCAGGTCAACCTGGATTTCTCCAGCGAGGCCGACATGGTGCGCAAGTTCCGGGTCAGCCTGGCGCTGCAGCCGGTCGCCACCGCGCTCTTCGCGAACTCGCCTTTCACCGAAGGCAAGCCGAACGGCTTCCTCAGCTACCGCAGCCATCTCTGGACCGATACAGACCCCGACCGCTGCGGCATGCTGCCTTTCGTGTTCGAGGACGGCATGGGCTTCGAGCGCTATGCCGACCACGTGCTCGACGTGCCCATGTACTTCGTCTATCGCGACGGCAAGTACCTCGACGCTAGCGGGCAGTCGTTCCGCGACTTTCTCGAGGGGCGGCTTCCCGCCTTGCCCGGCGAGCGGCCGACAACCTCGGACTGGGCCGACCATCTCTCGACGCTCTTTCCCGAGGTGCGCCTGAAGCGCTTTCTCGAGATGCGCGGTGCCGACGGCGGGCCGTGGCGCTGGCTCTGCGCCCTGCCCGCGCTCTGGGTCGGGCTGCTCTACGACTCGACGGCGCTGGACGCGGCCTGGGACCTGGTCAAGGACTGGAGCGACGCCGAGCGGGCCGAGCTACGCGATGCGGTGCCCCGCCTTGGGCTGAGAACGCCGTTCCGCGGCGGCACGATGAGCGATCTCGCGGGCCGGGTCCTGGAGATTGCCGAGCACGGCCTGAAGAGCCGGGCCCGGATCGATACCGACGGCCAGGACGAGGTGCACTACCTGGCCGCCTTGAAGCAGGTCGTCGAGAGCGGCAAGACCCCGGCCGAGGAACAGCTCGAGGCCTTCAACGGCCGCTGGCGGGGCAGCGTCGACCCGGTGTTCGAGGACTACGCCTACTAAAGACGTCTCCGCTGACGCGGAACTTCGACACCAGCGGGCTGGAGCGGCCGTCTGCCCTGCGGCCTCAGGACACGATGATGTAGGTCAGGCCGAGCAGGCTGACGCCGCCCAGCACGTTGGACAGCGCCACCGTCCCGCTGTCCCCCGTCTTGCTCTTCGGCTGGACGTCCAGGGCGATCGGCATGGTCGCCAGCATGACGGCGATCCAGGTCCAGGACGCCGGGATGCTGACCACGTAGGTCGCGATCGCCCAGACGGCCGCCGGGAAGGCGGCTAGCTTGAAGGCGCAGATCGCCGCCGTGCGCGGTGTGACCGCGGGGATCGAGAGACGCGCCAGGATGCCGCCGATGGCGAAGAGCGCGCAGGGCACGGCGGCACCGGCCACCAGGGTGATCAGCTGGTTGACCGGTCCCGGCAGCGTGATCTGCACCTGGTTGACCAGCAGGCCCGCGGCGAGCGCGATGAAGACCGGCTGCCGCGCCTCGCGCTTGACGTCCTGCCACAGGCTGTCGCCCAGCTTGGCGGTCTTGCGCCGGGCGATGCCGTCGATCGCGGTGCTCATCAGCGCCATGACCATGCCGTGGGTGCCGACCAGGATCATCAGCGTGGTCCACTTGCTGCCGAGCACCAGGATGACCGCCGGCAGGCCGAGCAGCACGACGTTGGAGCTGGTCGCGTAGGTGCCGTAGGTGCTCTGCTCGGCGACCGAGCTGTGGAACACGAAGCGGGCGACCAGGACCGCCAGGACGAAGACCAGCAGCGCGCCGCCGTAGTAGGTGGCCAGCAGCTCCCAGATGTTGCCGACGTTCTTCGGCAGGGTCGAGGTGGCCAGGGTGTGAAAGACCAGCAGGGGAATCGCCAGCGCCACCGCGAAGCGGCTGACGCCGTCCGAGACCGCGTGGCTGAGCCAGGAGAACTTGACGGCCAGGTAGCCGATCAGGACCACGCCGAGAACCGGCAGAACGAGGAGCAGAGACTTTTCCATGACAGTGCCGCCTTAGTGGTTCTTGCTTTTCCGACTCCGAGGAGCTGCGGCCCCTGCGGCCCGGTCGGGCCCAAGGGTGTCGGGCGGACCCTAATTTCGGATTAAGGGGGGTGCCCCCGGACTCGGACGCCAGACGTAAAGCGGGGGCCGGAAGTAAATGAGGGCCGCAGCTTGGGGGAGACTGCGGCCCTCGGGGTATGAGGGTACTGGAAATGGGGAAGGGCTAGGTGTGTTCATCTAATACCCAGGAAGTTAACGAAGGGTTAACAGGGTTAAACTTTTTTCGGAGACATGAAAAAAAGTCGCCGCCCGCTACCTGGCGATGCAGTGGGCCGATGCAGCGGGCTTGGTGCCCGGGCGGTTTCCTGTTTAACTGAGCGCTGAAGAGAGGGGAGCCAATCATGTCGATCAGACATAAGCCGGCGTCGATCGCGCCACCCTTTTCGTCCTACAGCCATGCCATCGAAGTGGCGGCGGGCGCCCGCTGGCTCAGCATCTCCGGCCAGGTCGGGGTCATGCCCGACGGCACCTGGAGCCAGGACCCGTCGGCCCAGATCCACCAGACCTGGCGCAACCTGCTGACCATCCTGGAAGGGGCCGGCATGGGGCCCGAGAACCTAGTCAAGGTGAACACCTACCTGACGCGGCAGGAGGACATCGCCCTGGCGCGGGAGATCCGCGAGACCTTGCTCGACGGCGCGGAGCCGGCCTCGACCCTGGTGATCGTCGCGGGCCTCGCCCATCCCGAGTGGCTGGTCGAGATCGAGGCCGTGGCCGCCTCCGAGAGCTAAAGCGCCGGCGGCCGCGCGGCCATGCTGTCCTTCAAGACGCTCCACCCCGATTTCGGGGCTCAGGTCACGGGGCTCGATCTCGCCGGGCCCCCGGCCGGTGAAGACCTGGAGGCTTTACGCGAGGCGATCGACCGCTTTTCCCTGCTCTGCTTTCCGGACCAGGTCCTGGACGACGGGAAGCAGCTCGCCCTGACCAAGGCGCTCGGCGAACCGGAGATCGACCATCTCGCCTACGGCCGGGAAGGGCGCGTGCAGTACTTCGGCACGGTCGGCAACATCGACGCGGAGGGCCGCCAGCGGGGCAACGACCATGAGATGACGCGCTATGCTACCGGGAACCAGATGTGGCACTCGGACTCCTCGTTCCGCGAGGTGCCGACCTTCGTTTCGATCAACTACGCCTACGAGGTGCCGGGGGAGGGCGGCGAGACCGAGTTCGTCAGCGCCCGGGCCGCTTACGTCCGCCTGAGCACCGCCGAGAAGGCGGCGCTGGCGCCGCTCCAGGTCGTCCACGACTACGTCTACTCACGCAGCAAGGTGGCGCCGGTCAAGCCGTCCCACGCGGACTCCCTGCCGCCGGTGCGCCAGCGCCTGGTGCGGTCCAACCCGCGGACCGGAGCGCGCAACCTCTTCATCGGCTCCCACGCCAGGGAGGTAGTCGGCCGGGACGAGGCGGAGAGCCGCCACCTGCTCGACGACCTGCTGGCGCGCGCAACCCGCGCGGAGGACGTCTACGCCCACTGCTGGCGGCCGGGCGATCTGGTGATCTGGGACAACCGCTGCCTGCTGCACCGCGGCCGGCCCTACGACGCGGACAGGTATCGCCGCAGGATGCGCCAGACCCGCGTGCGCGGCGCCGGCTCGACCCTGGACGAGAGCTTCGCCTGACCAGGCGGGATCCGGCGCCCTCAGGGCGCGGGGATCAGTTCCAGGAACGCCCCGACCACGGCTTCCGCGCAGCCGACCACGGCCTCGGCGCCGGCGGTCATGGCTCCGGCCGATTCGGTACCAGCACCGCCGGCTGAAACGGCGGCGCTGAGGATCTCGGCGGCCGTGTTCGCCACAACGCCCTCCTTCGGGCGGCGGTTCCGGCTGTCGGGCAGTTGCTCGGCTTCCGTGCCACTTCGGACCCGGAAGACGCAGAGGAAGAAGACCGAAACCACCGCAACGAAGCCGACATAGCTTTGGGCCATGTAGTTGTCGAAGAGGATCGTGAAGAACCAGTTCTGCCCGAAGATGTAGACGCCCGCCGCCGCGAGCGTGGTCACGGTCAGGAGGAAGGAGGGCAAGACCAGGGCCTTGCGGGCCCGGTGACCGAGAAGGGTTGTTCCGAGCAGGAGCGCGAACACGAAGACGTTGGAACCGGTGAATATCATCAGGTCCAGACGAAGCTTCTCGATCACCTCCTGGAACCTGGCCTTGGCCTTGGCCACGGCCTTCTCCCGCGCTTTCGCCACCACGGTGAGTGGCTCGCGCAGTTGCGACTCGACCCGCTCCTCCAGCGCCGCGCGTTCGTCGCAGGAGAAGTGGCAGAGCTTCTGGATGATCGGCGCGAGCTGCTTGGCGACATCGGACACCGCGTCGCCTTCGCCGCCGTCCCGCCCGGCCTTCCAGTTTCGATAAGCGTCCTGGAGCCGCTGGCCGGCCTTGCTCTGGATGACCGGTTCGAGCTTCTCGCGAACCTCGCCCAGAACGAAGGTTCGGGCCGTGCTCTCGACCCTGTCCGGTGCCAGAAGGATGAGCAAGAAGAGACCGCCGAAAACCAGCAGTCCGAGGATTGCGACGGTTCGGTTGAAGGTGCTCATGCGGCGCTGCCCTCCTGGCTTGCCGTTGTGTCGCCCGCGGTTATGCGGCCGTGCCGCCGACCGTCAGGCCGTCGATCAGCATGGTCGGCTGGCCGACGCCGACCGGCACGCCCTGGCCTTCCTTGCCGCAGGTGCCGATGCCGTTGTCGAGTTCCATGTCGTTGCCGATCATCTTGACCTTGGTCATGACGTCGGGGCCGTTGCCGATCAGGGTCGCGCCCTTGACCGCCGGGCCGATCTTGCCGTCCTCGACCAGGTAGGCCTCGGTGCAGGAGAAGACGAACTTGCCCGAGGTGATGTCGACCTGGCCGCCGCCGAACTGCACGGCGTAGAGACCCTTCTTCACCGAGGTCAGGATCTCGGCCGGGTCCTTGTCGCCGGAGAGCATGTAGGTGTTGGTCATGCGCGGCATGGGGATGTGCGCGTAGCTCTGGCGACGGCCGTTGCCGGTGGGCGCCATGCCCATGAGCCGGGCGTTCTGCCGGTCCTGCATGTAGCCGGTCAGGATGCCGTCCTCGATCAGGGTCGTGTAGCTGGTCGGCGTGCCCTCGTCGTCGATGGTCAGCGAGCCGCGCCGGTCGGCGATCGTGCCGTCGTCGACCACGGTCACGCCCGGCGCGGCGACCCGCTCGCCCAGCAGACCGGCGAAGGCAGAGGTCTTCTTTCGGTTGAAGTCGCCCTCCAGGCCGTGACCCACCGCCTCGTGCAACAGCACACCCGGCCAGCCGGGGCCCAGCACGACCTGCATCTCTCCGGCGGGCGCGTCGATCGAGCCGAGATTGACCAGCGCCTGGCGCAGCGCCTCGTCGGCCGCTGCCTGCCAGTAGGCGGGCTCGAACAGGCTCTCGTAGGTGATCCGGCCGCCGCCGCCGTAGCTGCCGCTCTCCATGCGATCGCCCTCGCCGACGACGACGGCGACGTTGAGACGGACCAGCGGGCGGATATCCGCGGCCCGCTCGCCGCCGGCGCGCAGGATCTGGACCGCCTGCCAATGGCCGCTGACCGAGGCGGTCACCTGGCGCACCCGCGGGTCCTTGCCGCGGGCGTAGGCGTCGATCTGCTCCAGCAGCTTGACCTTGGTCTCGAAGGGCACGAGGGCCAGGGGGTTGTTGTCGCCATAGAGCCGCGTGTTGGTGCCGAGCGGCGCCTCGGCCATTGCGCCGTCGTGGCCGCGCTGGACCGCTTGCACGGTTTCCGCCGCGCGCTTGATCGCCGCCTCGGAAAGCTCGCTCGAGTGGGCGTAGCCGGCGGCCTCGCCGGCCACGCTGCGCAGACCGAAGCCCTGCATGGTGTCGAAGCTGGCGTTCTTGAGCCTGCCGTCGTCATATCCCAGGCTTTCCGACTGGCGGTACTCGAGAAAGAGTTCGCCGTCGTCGGCGCCCTTGAGGGCATCGTCGACCGACGCTTCCAGGCGGCTGCGGTCCAGGCCGGCACGGTTGAAGAAAAGCTCGTCGGTAGCGGCCAGGTGGCTCATGGCAAACTCCTTCCGAGGGGCGCGGCCCCGTGTCTGTCTGGAAGGAGATATAGAGGCGCGGGTGCCAGATTGAAACCGAGCACCGAAGGCCGGGGTCTCTTGCTAGTGCAGCATCTCGTTCGGCCAGACCGGCACGTCGAGCGCGAAGCTGTGCTCCAGGGCGTCGACCGAACGGGTGCAGGCCGCGTCGGGGCCGTGATAGCGGACCGCGAGATCGCGCAGCGCCAAGGTCAGGGCAACCAGCACGTCGACCGGTTCGGCCTCGGACTCGAGGCAAACGGACAGCAGCTCGCTGTAGAGCTCGCGCACGGACATCATCTGCTCGAAATCCTGGTCGGACATTCTGGCCTCGCCGGTCGGTATCCGACGTCGATGGTGCCGCTAATCCTTATCGAATTCCTTAAGATGCCCCCACGCCGGCGCGGCAGAAATTGCCTAGAGCGGTTCTCTCGCCCCGAACTCTCTTCTTGAAGCCCGGGATGTGTCGCAGATCCGGGGTCTCGACCTGGGCGGGGTCGGGGCGCGGCCGAGGTGTCTCGACGGGCCGCCGCCGACCGGCAGTAACCCGGGCGGCGGGCGCGCGGCGCGGGCTGTCCGGACCCCTTGTTTTTCTTGGTCCTCTGGCCTCCTCGCGGACTTGTGAGGCCGGTTTTCTTGGGGTAGTTTCGCCCGTGTTCGATGGCGCTGTCCCGGGGGGCCGGCCGCGCGAAATCTCAGGCGTCGTCAGCTTCGTATTGAAGGTGAGGCGCGAACTTTGAGGGATCCGAAAGGCATGGCGAACGTGAATCGTTTGTGGTCCTTGATGACAGTCGCAACACTCGCTGACGCTCTGGATCGGGTGCAACGCTGGAGCCGCCGGTGCACCGCCGGCATGCTCGCGTTCGCGACGATTTTCGTTTTCGCCGATCTGCCCGTCGCCCGCGCGGCGCAGCCCGAGCCTTGGGGCCTCGGTTTCCAACCTGCCGCTTCGCCGACCGCGCAGAAGATCACCGCCATGAACGATTGGCTGTTCGTGCTGATCGTGGCGATCGCCGCTTTCGTCCTGGTACTGCTGCTCTACGTGATGTGGCGTTTCTCGGAGAAGCGCAATCCGAACCCCTCCAAGACGACCCACAACACCACGATCGAGGTGGTCTGGACCGTCATACCGGTCATCATCCTGGCGCTGATGGTCGTGCCCTCCTTCAAGCTGCTCTACTTCGCAGACCGGATCGAGGACGCCGACATGACCATCAAGGCGATCGGCCGCCAGTGGTACTGGTCCTACGAGTATCCGGACCACGGCAACTTCACCTTCGACGCCTACATGGTCCCCGATGACGAGCTCACGGGCGACCAGCCGCGGCTCCTGGCTACGGACAACGCGGTGGTGCTGCCGGTCGACACCCGCATCCGCATCCTGGTGACGGCGAGCGACGTGCTGCACAACTTCGCCATGCCCTCCATGGGCCTGAAGCTGGACGGGGTGCCCGGCCGGATCAACGAGACCTGGGTCGAGATCCTCGAGGAGGGCATGTACTACGGCCAGTGCTCGGAGCTGTGCGGCACCGGCCACGCCTACATGCCGATCATGATCAAGGCCGTGTCTAAGTCGGAGTTCGACCGTTGGGTCGAAGAGGCCAAGGAAGAGTTCGCCAGTCTGGACGAACCGGCCCCGACGCCTGAGAAGAAGACGCCCGTGCGCTTTGCGGCGACTGACGAGGCCTCCGAAGACCTTGAGAGGGACAACTAAGATGGCATACGGAAGCGAAGCACACGGCCACGCGCACCACGACCACGTGCCCGGGTTTTTCGTTCGGTGGTTCTGCTCGACCAACCACAAGGACATCGGCACGCTCTACCTGGGCTTCTCTGTGATCGCGGCCCTGATCGGCGGTGCCTTCTCGATCATCATGCGCATGGAACTGGCCGAGCCGGGCGTCCAGTATCTGGTAACCGCCGACGGCGAGCCCGACGGCCACCTGTGGAACGTTTTCATCACGGCCCACGGCCTGATCATGGTGTTCTTCGTGGTCATGCCGGCGCTGATCGGCGGGTTCGGCAACTGGATCGTGCCGCTCATGATCGGCGCGCCCGACATGGCTTTCCCGCGGATGAACAATATCTCGTTCTGGCTCCTGGTGCCGTCGTTCTTCCTGCTGCTCGCCTCGGCCGTGATCGGCGGCGGCGCGGGCACGGGCTGGACGGTCTACCCGCCGCTGTCGGGGTCGCTCGGGCACCCCAACCCGGCGGTCGACATGGCGATCTTCGCCCTGCACCTGGCCGGCGCGTCCTCGATCCTGGGCGCGATCAACTTCATCACCACGATCTTCAACATGCGCGCGCCGGGCATGACGCTGCACAAGATGCCGCTGTTCGTCTGGTCGATCCTGGTGACCGCTTTCCTGCTGCTGCTGTCCCTGCCGGTGCTCGGCGGCGCGATCACCATGCTGCTGACCGACCGTAACTTCGGCACCACCTTCTTCGATGCCGCGGGCGGCGGCGACCCGATCCTGTTCCAGCACCTGTTCTGGTTCTTCGGCCACCCGGAGGTCTACATCATGATCCTCCCGGCCTTCGGGATCATCAGCCAGATCGTGTCCACCTTCAGCCGCAAGCCGGTGTTCGGCTACCTCGGCATGGCCTACGCCATGGTGGCGATCGGCTTCGTCGGCTTCATTGTCTGGGCGCACCACATGTACACGGTGGGCCTCGATGTCGACACGCGGGCCTACTTCACCGCGGCGACCATGATCATCGCGGTGCCCACGGGCGTGAAGATCTTCTCCTGGATCGCCACCATGTGGGGCGGGTCGATCCGCTTCGACACGCCGATGATCTGGGCGATCGGCTTCATCTTCCTGTTCACCGTCGGCGGCGTGACCGGTGTGGTGCTGGCCAACGCCGGCATGGACCTGGCCTTCCACGACACCTATTACGTGGTCGCCCACTTCCACTACGTGCTGAGCCTTGGCGCCGTGTTCGGCATCATCGCCGGCATCTACTACTGGCTCGGCAAGATGAGCGGCCGCCAGTACCCCGAGTGGGCCGGCAAGCTGCACTTCTGGACCACCTTCATCGGCGTCAATCTGGCCTTCTTCCCGCAGCACTTCCTGGGCGCCCAGGGCATGCCGCGGCGCTACATCGACTACCCGGACGCCTTCGCAGGGTGGAACCTGGTCTCGTCCTGGGGTTCCTACATCTCGGCCGCCTCGACGCTGTTCTTCTTCGGCGTGCTGATCTGGACCCTGATGTACGGCAAGAAGGTGGCCGAGAACTACTGGGGCGAGGGAGCGACGACCCTGGAGTGGACTGTGTCCTCTCCGCCGCCGTTCCATACCTACGAGGAACTGCCGCGCATCAAGTAGCGCGCGGCACGACCCCCTAGGGCAGAGCGAGAGTGAGACCGTGAGCGACACGTCCTTCGACGCGACGGGGCGGCCCGGCGAGGTCCTGATCGGGACCGGGGCCGGGATCGCCCGGGTCGGCGACTTCCTCGACCTGCTGAAGCCGCGGGTGATGTCGCTCGTGGTCTTCTCGGGCTTCGCCGGCCTCTTCGTGGCGCCGGGCACGCTCCACCCGCTTCTGGCCGCGGTCGCGGTTCTGTGTATCGCGGTCGGGGCCGGCGCGGCCGGAGCGATCAACATGTGGTACGACCGGGACATCGACGCGGTCATGGCCCGGACCCGGCGGCGGCCGATTCCGGCGGGGCGCGTCGAGCCGGCCGAGGCGCTGGCCTTCGGCGTGATCCTGGCGCTTTTCTCCGTGATGCTGATGGGGCTCGCGGTCAACTGGGCGGCGGCAGCCCTGCTGGCGTTCGCCACCGGGTTCTACGTCTTCGTCTACACCGTCTGGCTGAAGCGGCGGACGCCCCAGAACATCGTCATCGGCGGCGCCGCCGGGGCCTTCCCGCCGATGATCGGCTGGGCCGCGGTCACCGGCGGGGTCAGCCTGGACTCGATCGTGCTGTTCGCGATCATCTTCATGTGGACGCCGCCCCATTTCTGGGCGCTGGCGCTCTACCGTGACGGCGACTACGCCAAGGCCGGCGTGCCGATGCTGCCCTGCGTGGCCGGCCGCCGGGCGACGGAACGGCAGATCCTGGTCTACAGCGCGCTCCTGGTGCCGCTCACCCTGGTGCCGGCGGCCATCGGCACGGCCGGCTGGGGCTATGCCGCCGCCGCGGCCCTGCTCGGCGGCCTGCTTCTCCTGCTGGCGGTCCGCCTGCAGAAGGACGAGAGCGAGCGCACCGCCCGGCAGATCTTCGGCTATTCGATCTTCTATCTCTTCGCGCTCTTCGCCGCCCTGATCGTCGACGGCGCGGCGGGAATGGTGGGATGACCCCGATGAGCGAACCTCAGGACGCTCAGGACCTCGCCCGCCGGCGGCGCCGGCGGAACCTCGTGCTGGCCGGGGCGCTGGCGACTTTCGTAATCGTCGTCTACTTCGTTTCCCTGGTCCGGATGGGAGGCAGCTGAGCCATGGCGCGCGCTGACACCTCCTCAGGCAAGAACGCCCGCCTCGCCCTGATCCTGGGCGGCCTGGTCTGCTCCATGGTCGGGCTGGCCTTCGCCTCGGTGCCGCTCTACCAGCTGTTCTGCCAGGTCACGGGCTTCGGCGGTACGACCCAGGTCTCCGAGGCCATGCCCGAAACCACTCTGGACCGGGTGATGAAGGTCCGGTTCAACGCCGACATCCACCGCGACCTGCCGTGGCACTTCCAGCCTGTGCAGAAGGAGGTGGTGGTCAAGGTCGGCGAGCCGGGACTCGCCTTCTACGAGGCCCGCAACCTGTCGAACCGGCCGATTACCGGGACCGCGACCTTCAACGTGACGCCGCTCAAGGCGGGTCAGTACTTCAGCAAGGTGCAGTGCTTCTGCTTCGAGGAGCAGCGGCTGGAGCCAGGCGAGACCGTGAGCATGGGCGTCTCCTTCTATGTCGACCCGGCGATCGCGGAAGACCCGAACCTGGACGAGGTGGCGGCTATCACCCTGTCCTACACCTTCTTCTCGCTCCCCGAGGAGGAGGACGACGAACCCGCGGACGGGGCGGCTGGCGAGCAAGACCAGGCCGCCCACCGGGAAGCGATGCAGGAACCACGCTCTTGACGAGGACTCGAGATGAGCGATAGCGGACACGGCCACGAGGCCAAGCACCCCTACCACCTGGTCGATCCGAGCCCCTGGCCGCTGCTGGGCGCCGTCGCCGCCGGCGTCCTCGCTGTCGGGCTGGTGCTCTTCATGCACGACATGGCCGGCTGGATCTGGCCGATCGGCGTGGTCCTCGTGCTCCTGACCATGGTCGTCTGGTGGCGTGACGTGGTGAAGGAGGCGACCTTCCAGGGCTTCCACACGCCGATCGTGCAGATCGGCCTGCGTTACGGCATGGCGCTGTTCATCGCCTCCGAGGTGATGTTCTTCTCCGCCTTCTTCTGGGCCTACTTCAACGCCTGGCTGTTCCCGGTCGAGGCGACTGGCTTCATGTGGCCGCCGGAGGGAATCGAGGTCTTCGATCCCTGGGGCGTGCCGCTGCTCAACACGCTGATCCTGCTGCTTTCCGGCTGCTCCGTTACCTGGGCGCACCACGCGGTGCAGAAGGGCGACCAGAAGGGCGCCGTGCAGGGCTTGGCCGTGACCGTCCTGCTGGGCGTCATCTTCACCGCCCTCCAGGCCTTCGAGTACAGCGTCGCCGCCTTCTCCTTCACCGACGGGATCTACCCCTCGACCTTCTTCATGGCGACCGGTTTCCACGGCTTCCATGTCATCGTCGGCACCTTGTTCCTGGCCGTCTGCCTCTACCGGGCGCACCTGGGCCACTTCAAGCCGGACCACCACTTCGGTCTGGAGGCGGCCGCCTGGTACTGGCACTTCGTCGACGTCGTGTGGATCTTCCTCTTCACCTTCGTCTACGTGGCAAGCATCTGAGCAGAGGGTGCCCGAGCAGCCCTACCGTTCGCGCGTCTCGCCCGTCTCCGCCGGACTCGGTTGCCGCTGCCCGCGCTGCGGGCGCGGCCGCCTGTTCGACGGCTATCTGTCGGTCGCGGAGCGCTGCACCGAGTGCCACCTGGACCTGACCAAGGCGGACAGCGGCGACGGCCCCGCCGTCTTCATCATCTTCATCCTGGGCTTCCTCGTGGTGCCGCTCGCGCTCCTGCTGGAAGCGATGGCCGCGCCGCCCTACTGGGTCCACGTGGTGATCTGGCCGATCGTCATTCTGGGCGGCGCGCTTGCCCTCCTGCGCCCCCTGAAGGGCCTGCTGATCGCCCTGCAGTACCACCACAAGGCCAGTGATTCTGGCACCCAGTCCTATGACTGAAGCGGCGCTCGGCCGGTTCCGCCCGACCTTGTGGGCCACCCTGGCGACAATCGTCAGCCTGATCGTTCTGCTCGGCCTGGGCGCCTGGCAGCTGCAGCGCCTGACCTGGAAGGATAACCTGATCGCCGAGCTCGAGACGCGCGGCGGTGCGACGCCGATCGCCTTGCCCGCGGGTCTCGTCGAGAGCGACGATCTGGAGTTCCGCGCGGTCCGCCTCGACGGCCGGGTCTTGCCGGTCGAGCCGTTCTTCCGGGGACCGACCAGCCTCAAGCGCCAGGTCGGCTACCACCTGCTGGTGCCGTTCCAACTGGATGACGGCCGCCAGGTGGTCGTCGACCTCGGCTTTCTGCCGGTCAAGACCGGCGATTGGGCGGGCGAGCTGGCCGCCGCCTGGAAGGTCATCGGGCCGGTCCTGGAAGGCGCGCCTCCGGCCACCCTCGAAGGCATCCTGCGCCGCGGCGGCTGGCAGGGCAGCGACTTCCTGCGGCCGGTCAACGATCCGGCCAACCGGGTTTGGCACTACGTCGACCTGCCGGCGATGGCCGGGCAGGCCGGGCTGGACCGGCCGGTCGAGGCCTTCTATGTCGTGGCGCTCTCCGGTGGCCTGGCGGACGACCGGCTGACCCGGGTGCGCCCGGGCGTTGACCTCAAGAACGACCACCTGGAATACGCGCTCACCTGGTTCTCCCTCGCCGGCGTCCTGGTGGTGATCTATCTGATCTTCCACTGGCGCGGCAGAGGAGTTCGCCGGTGACCGCCTATCAAACCCTCGAGACCCGGTTCCGCCGGCTCTACGCGCTGCGCCAGGCAGCGGGAATTCTGCACTGGGACATGGCGACCGTGATGCCCGACGGCGGCGCCGAGGCGCGCGGCGAGCAGCTCGCCGCCCTCGACGTGACCGGCCACGAGATGCTGGCGGCCGCCGAGATGGCCGAGCTCTTCGCCGCGGCGGACGAGGAGCGGGTCAACCTCGACGTCTGGCAGGCCGCCAACCTGCGCGAGATGGCCCGCGAGTGGCGCCACGCCACCGCGCTGGAGGCCGACCTCGTCGACGCCCTGGCGCGCGCCACTAACCGCTGCGAGATGGCCTGGCGGGAGGCGCGGCCGAAGAGCGACTTCGCCCGGGTGCTACCCGAGCTGCGCGGCCTGCTCGACCTCGTGCGTCGGTCGGCCGAGGCCAAGGCCGAGGCGCTCGGCGTGGCGCCCTACGACGCGCTTTTGGACCAGTACGAGCCGGGCGGCTCGGCGGAACAGATCGAGGCCGTGTTCGATGACCTGGCGGCCTTCCTGCCGGATTTCCTGCAGCAGGTGCTGGACCGCCAGGCCGGCGCACCGGCCCCGGAGCGGCCCGAAGGCCCATTCCCGATCGCCGCCCAGGAAGCGCTGGCGCGCAGGCTCATGGCGGCCGTGGGCTTCGACTTCGCGCACGGCCGGCTCGACGTCAGCCTGCATCCCTTCTGCGGCGGCGTGCCCGACGACGTGCGCATCACCACGCGCTACGACGAGACCGACTTCATGACCTCGCTGCTGGCCGTGCTCCACGAGACCGGCCACGCCCTCTACGAGCGCGGCCTGCCGCCAGAATGGCGGCTGCAGCCGGTCGGCGAGGCGCGCGGCATGTCGGTCCACGAGAGCCAGTCCCTGCTGGTCGAGATGCAGGCCTGCCGCGGCCCGGAGTTCCTGGCCTTCATGGCGCCGCTGGCGCGCCAGGCCTTCGGCGGCGACGGCCCGGCCTGGGAAGCAGAGAACCTGACCCGCCTCGCGAACCGGGTCGAGCGCGGCCTGATCCGGGTCGACGCCGACGAGGTGACCTATCCGCTCCACGTCATCCTGCGGTTCCGCCTCGAGCGGGCCCTGATCGCGGGCGACCTGCCGCTCGAAGACCTGCCGGGGGCCTGGAACGAGGCCATGGCGACGCTGCTCGGCGTCACGCCGCCCGACGACCGCTTGGGCTGCCTCCAGGACATCCACTGGTACAGCGGCGCCTGGGGCTACTTCCCGACCTATACCCTCGGCGCCATGACCGCGGCCCAGCTCTTCGCCGCGGCCAAGAAGGACCGTCCCGAGATCCCGGAGGCGATCGCGCGCGGCGACTTCGCGCCCCTGATGGGCTGGCAGCGCGAGAAGGTGCACGGCCAGGGATCCTCGCTGTCCACCGACGAGCTCCTGACCCGGGCGACCGGAAGCCCGCTCGACCCGGCCGTGTTCAAGGCGCACCTGAAGGCGCGCTATTTGCCCTGATCCTGTTTGCCCCGCCAGCCCCGGAAGCGGGCGAGGCGCAGGCCGCCGGTCACGGTCTCCGGGAAGTAGCGCACGTAGCACTGCAGGTCGACGTCGCACCAGACCACGCCGGCCGGCCCGTTCTCGGGCGGCTCGGCCCGCGGCGCCTGCGACAGGGCCTGGTAGAGGGGTCCCTGGTCCTCCTCCGGGACGTGGCCGACCCGGCCGACGTAGACCGGGCCCTCTTCGCATAGGCGGCCGACGGCGACGCTCTTGGCCTTGGGGACGCCAGGGTCGGTCGCGTAGCCCATCACCTGGAAGGGCTCGACCCGCCAGCTGACGATCTTGCTCCAGTAGTCCGGGCGCTTGTCCTCCAGGTAGGGCGAATCGAGCCGCTTGGCGATCACGCCTTCAAGGCCGCGCTCGTAGGCCGCCTCGTAGTAGGCCTTGCCCTGGCCGACGATCTGGTCGGTCACCAGCAGCCGGTCGTGGGGGGCGCTGCCGACCAAGTCCTCCAGGCGCCGGCGCCGCTCGCGGAGCGGCAGTGCGGTGATCTTCTCGCCGCGTTCGTAGAGCAGGTCGAAGGCGACGTAGGTCGCTTCATGGACCTCGCGCGCCATGGCGATCTTGGCCGGGTTGCTGGCGTGGGCCCGGTGCTGCAGGGCGTTGAAGGACGGCCCCTCCGGTTTGAAGACGATCACCTCGCCGTCGAGCACGCAGCCCTCGGGCAGGCCCTGGAAATCGAGCTCGGGGAACTTCGCGGTGATGATCTGCCGGTGCCGGTTCTGCAGGCGCAGCCCGTCATCGGCGATCGCCAGGCAGCGCAGCCCGTCCCACTTGATCTCGAAGCCGTAGTCCTGGCTGTCGAAGGGCTGGCCGCCGCCCTGGGCCAGCATCGGCAGGATGGTGCGCGGTATCGCCATGGGGACAGGGCGGCGCCCCGCCGCGGTCAGCCCGCGGCTTTCTTGGCGGCGCGGCGCTTCGGCGGCGCCTTGGCGGCGGACTTCGCTGCCTTGGCCGGCGCCTTTTTCGCTTTGGTCGGTGCCTCGCTGTCCTCGACGCTCTGCTTCAGGGCGTCCATCAGGCTGACGATGTTGGCCGCCTGGGGCGCGTCCTCGGCGAACTCCGCCGGGCGGCCCTCCAGCTTCGACTTGACCAGCTCGAGCACGGCGTCACCGTAGCGGTCGCTGTACTCGTCGGGGTCGAAGTCGCCCAGGTTCTGCTCGACCAGCTTCTCGGCCAGCTCCAGCAGGTTCTTGTTGGGCACCTCTTCCTTGATGTCCTCGAACACGGCCGTCTCGGAGCGCAGCTCCTTGCCGTAGCGCAGGGTGGTCAGGACCATCCCAGGGCCGCGCGGCTTGAGCGCGGCGATCCGTTCCCGCCCGCTCAGCACGATGCGCCCCAGGGCGACCACCTGCTTGCGCCGCATGGCCTCGGCGAAGACTCGGAAGGACTCCTCGGCGACCGCGCCGTCCGGGGCGACGTAGTAGTTGCCGTCGCTGTAGAGCCCGTCGATCGAGTCGGCGGGCACGAACTTCTCGATCTCGACCGTCTTGTTGGTCTCGAACTTGAGGGTCTCGAGCTCCTCCGGGTCGACGATGACGTACTTGCCCTTCTCGTACTCGTAGCCCTTGACCAGCTCGGCGCGGTCGACCGGGCCCAGCTCGGTGTCATGGGGCACCAGCTTGATCCGGCGCTTGGTGTCCTTGTGGACCTGATGGAAAGCGACCCGGCTCGAAGAGCTGGTGGTCGCGAAGAGGCTGACCGGGAAACTGACCAGCGAGATCTTGACGAAGCCCTTCCAATAGGCGCGCGCTGCCATGGCACTTCCCCTACCTGGGTTTGAAATCGCCGGCATTCTGGCGTTCGAGCCTTCAGGAAGAGTAAAAGGGGGTCGAGAGAGGGGCCATCGAGTCAGGTCCCGCCATCCCGTGTCTGGATCGCGCGGGGCCGGGTTACCACTTGAGTCTCAGGTCACTACCAAAGAGCGAGGGATCATGGCGGTATCGGGTATCGGCAAGATAGCGGGGAAAGCCGCCGGCTCGGCGGCGGGAGCGCTCGGCGAATTGATGGGTTCTGGCGTCTATCCCGAGACTGAATTCGGTCTGGCCGCTTATCTCTACGAACGCGTGCTGCAGACCGAGAAGTCCTCGGAGGCGCGGGACCGGGACTATCACCTGGAGCTCATGCGCCAGTGCCTTGCCGCGGTGCGCCGCTAGCGGCTTCTATGGCGGGTGGAAGTCCATACCCGCCGGCGGCCACGATGGGGCAGAGACCCGATCGGCCGGGGTTCCGACGCTGGCTTGCCCGGCTTGTGCGGGGCGTCTAGATTAGCGCTCCCCGCCGGGGGTCGGGACGCACGGAATGAAGTACATCTCAACCAGGGGCGCCGCCCCGGTTCTTCAGTTCGACGAGGTTCTTCTGGCCGGCCTGGCGCAGGACGGCGGCCTTTACCTGCCCGAATCCTGGCCGGTTTTCACCGAGACGGAGATCGCCGGCATGGTCGGTCTCGGCTATGCCGAGGTTGCCCGGCGCGTCATGGCGCCCTTCGTCGGCGACTGCCTGAGCGAGGAGGATCTCGCCGCCGTTCTCGAAGAGAGCTATGGCGGTTTCGGCCACGCGGCGGTCGCGCCGCTCAAGCAACTGGACACCGACCTCTGGTTGATGGAGCTGTTTCACGGCCCGACCCTGGCTTTCAAGGATTTCGCCCTCCAGGTCGTCGGCCGCCTGTTCGACGCCGTGCTCGCACGCCGCCGCCAGCGGGTGACCGTGGTCGGCGCCACGTCGGGCGACACGGGCTCGGCGGCGATCGAGGCCTGCCGCGACCGGGAGCGTGTGGAGATCTTCATGCTGCATCCTGAGGGCCGGGTCTCCGAGGTGCAGCGCCGCCAGATGACCACGGTCCAAGCGCCCAACGTGCACAACTTCGCGATCCGGGGCAGCTTCGATGACTGCCAGGACCTGGTGAAGGCCATGTTCAACGACGCGAAGTTTCGCAACGAGATGAGCCTCTCGGCCGTCAACTCGATCAACTGGGCGCGGGTCGCCCTGCAGATCGTCTACTACTTCGTCGCCGCGCTCGCCCTCGGGGCGCCGCGCCGGCCGGTCGCCTTCGCCGTGCCGACGGGCAACTTCGGCAACGTCTACGCCGGCTACGCGGCGGCGCGCATGGGCCTGCCGATCGAGCGGCTGATCGTGGGATCGAACAGCAACGACATCCTGACCCGCTTCTTCGCCTCGCGGGTCATGTCGGTGGCCGAGGTCCAGCCGACCCTGTCACCGTCCATGGACATTCAGGTCTCGAGCAATTTCGAACGGCTGCTCTTCGCCATCCTGGGCCGCGACGGTGCGGCCGTCGCCCGCACCTTGGCCGATTTCCGGTCGAGCGGCCGCTTCGCCCTGACCGACCCGGTCGACCAGGCGCCGCTCGCCCTGTTCCAGGGGCACCGCCTCGACGACGAGGAGACCCTGGCCGAGATGGGCCGGCTCCATCGCGAGACCGGCGAGCTGATCGATCCCCACAGCGCGATCGGCATCGCCGCCGCGCGGGCGGTCGAGCGCCCGGCGGGCGTGCCGGTCGTCGCCCTGGCGACGGCGCATCCGGCCAAGTTCCCGGCCGCCGTCGAGCGGGCCTGCGGCGTGAGGCCCGCCCTGCCGGCGCGCCTCGCCGACCTCATGGAGCGTCCCGAGCGCCTCACCGCGCTGCCCAACGACCTGCGCGCGATCCAGGCGGAAATCAAGAAGGCCAGCACCCTGGAATCCGTTCTATGAACCCTTGCGGTCGGCCCGTCAGCCCGGCCCTCGGCCCCTCACCGGCGCCATGACCGTCAGAGTCACGCGCCTGCCGAGCGGCCTGACCGTCGCCACCGACGCCTTCGACACGGTCGAGACCGTGACCCTGGGATCGTGGATCGGCGTCGGCACGCGCCACGAGCCGGCGGAGATCAACGGCGTCGCCCACCTGCTGGAGCATATGGCCTTCAAGGGCACCGAGCGGCGGGACGCGCAGCAGATCGCCGAGGAGATCGAGGCCGTCGGCGGGCAGCTGAACGCCTACACGGGGCGCGAGAACACGGCCTTCTACGCCAAGGTTCTGGCCGAGGACGCCGCCCTGGCGCTGGACATCATCGCCGACATCCTGCAGAACGCGCGCTTCGACCCGGAGGAGCTGGCGCGCGAGCGGGCCGTGGTCCTGCAGGAGATCGGCCAGGCCCACGACACGCCGGACGACATCATCTTCGACCACTTCCAGGAGACGGCCTACCAGGGCCAGGCGCTGGGCCGCCCCGTTCTCGGCCGCGCCGACGTCGTGGCCGGCCTGTCGCGCGAGAGCCTCTGCGGCTACATGACCGACCACTACGGCGCCGGGCAGATGATCGTGGCGGCGGCCGGCCGGATCGACCACGACGCCTTCCTCGACCTGGTGGGCCGGGCCTTCGAGGCGCTGCCTTCCGGCGGCAAGCCCGGTTGGGAGGCGGCCCGCTACGACGGGGGCGGCTATCGGGAGCAGCGTGATCTCGAGCAGGTGCACCTGCTTCTGGGCCTGGACGCGCCGGGCTATCTGGACCCTTCCTACTACGCGCTCATGGTGCTTTCGACGCTGCTCGGCGGCGGCATGTCGTCGCGGCTGTTCCAGGAGGTTCGCGAGCGCCGCGGGCTCGTCTACTCGATCTACTCCTTCGTCTCGTCGTTCCGTGACGGCGGTCTGTTCGGCGTCTACGCCGGCACGGGGGAGACGGAGGCGGCGGAACTGCTCCCCGTGGTCTGCGACGAACTGAGCCGCCTGTGCTATGATATCGAGGCCGTCGAGGTCGACCGGGCCAAGGCGCAGCTTCGGGCCAGCATCCTGATGTGCCGGGAGAGCACCGGCTCGCGCTGCGAGCAGCTGGCTCAGCAGCTTCTTTCCTACGGTCGGCCTATCGCGCCCTCGGAGATCCTGGAGAAGATCGCCCGTGTCGATGTTGCCGAACTCCGCAGCCTGGCCGGAAGTCTCCTGGGCAGCCAACCGACCTTCGCCGCGCTCGGCCCGATCGCTTCGGTCGAGGAGATGGACCGATTGGCCGCGCGTTTGACCTGAACGGGGCCATGCGGCTCGCGCCTCTCGGCCACGTCTTCTCGCGCCGGCTTCGTCTGGAACGGGACCGCGTCTACCTGCGCACGCTGCGCCAGGGCGACTGGCGGGACTGGTCGGAGCTGCGCGAGGAGAGCCGGGAGTTCCTGGTGCCCTGGGAACCGACCTGGTCGCACGATTCCCTGAGCCGGGCCGCCTTCCGGCGGCGGGTCAAGGCCTACGACCGGGAATGGCAGCAGGGGACCGCCTACAGCTTCCTGATCCTGCGCCGCGACGACGAGACGATGCTCGGCGGCGCGACGCTCTCGCACCTGCGCCGCGGCGTCGCACAGTCGGCCAGCCTCGGCTACTGGATCGGCGGCCGCCACGCCCGCCAGGGCTACATGACCGAGGCGCTGGGCGCGATCCTGGACTTCGCCTTCGACGACCTCACGCTGCACCGGGTCGAGGCGGCCTGCCTGCCCGAGAACAAGGCCAGCCGCGCGTTGCTGCAACGCAGCGGGTTCCGCGAGGAGGGCTACGCCAGGGAGTATCTGCGGATCAACGGCCGCTGGCAGGACCACGTCCTCTTCGCCCTCCTGCGCAGCGAGTGGCGCGGGCAGGCGGGCTCGGGATAGCGTTGGTCCGCCCGGTTGTCGGGGTTGCTTCGGGTCCCAGGCTCAGTTCTCAGGCGTGGCCCGCCTCGCCGGACAGCATGGAGACGTCGATGCCGAGCTTGGCGATGGCCCGTTCCCACTTGCCTTCGAGGTCCTCGTCGAACACCAGCTCCTCGTCCGGATCAACCAGCAGCCAGCTGTTCGACTGGATCTCTGCGTCAAGCTGTCCCCGGCCCCAGCCGGCATAGCCGAGCGCCAGCAGGCTGCGCCTCGGCCCCTGGCCGGAGGCCATGTCGCGCAGGATATCCACCGTCGCGGTCAGCGCCATGTCCTGGCTGACGCGCAGGGTGCCGTCCTGCTGATAGTCGGTCGAGTGGAGCACGAAGCCCCGGCCGGACTCGACCGGGCCGCCGAAGTGGATCTTGACGTTCTCGTCCGGCTCGGTGTTCTCGATCTTGAGCTGCTCGAGCAGGTCGGGGAAGGTGATCGAGCCGATCAGCCGGTTGACCACGAGGCCCATGGCCGCGTCTTCCGTGTGCGCGCAGAGGTAGATCACGGTCCTGGCGAAACGCGGATCGAGCATGCTCGGCATCGCGACCACCAGCTTCCCGGCGAGTGAAGCACCCTTCTGGCTCTCTAACGTCATACCTGTCTCTTGAACCTCTCTCTCCCGCGCTCGATGCCCGTCCGACCCGAAGCAGGCAACACAACAAAGTGACCTATTGAAGGCGACGGCCAGGGGAGATCTCACTATATATAGGCCGTCTGGAAGCGTGAAAGACCTTCGATCTTCTATCACGACAAGCGGTGTCGCGGACCATCAATTTTAGGATGTATATCAAGCGTTTAATTCTTGCCCTCCTGTGCATGGCCCTGGCCCCGGCGACGGCGCAGGCGGCGGCCTCGGCGTGGGTCGATCACGACCATGCCCGCTTCCGGCTGATATCGGCGTCGGACGGCGCCGACCCGGCGGCGCCCCTGCGCCTCGGCCTGCACTTCAAGCTGTCGCCCGGCTGGAAAATCTACTGGCGCACGCCCGGCGACGCCGGCTTCCCCCCTTCGGTCGACTGGGAGGGCTCACGCAACCTGGCCGCCGCCGAGATCCGCTGGCCCGTGCCCCACCGCTTCACCCTGTTCGGCCTCGATACCTTCGGCTACGGCGACGAGGTCGTCTTTCCCCTGAATTTGACCCCGGAACGCCCGGGCGAGGCGGTCGCCCTGCGCGCCTCTGTCAGCTACCTGGTCTGCTCGGACATCTGCGTCCCTCACGACGGCGAGGTGGCGCTCGACCTGCCCGGGGGCGGCGGCGGGCGCAGCCTGCACGCCTTCCTGATCGAACAGGCCGAGGAGCTCGTGCCCGACGACGGCACGCGCCACGGTCTCTCTCTGGAGAGCAGCGTCCTGAGCGGGACGGTGGAACAGCCCGGGCTCCGGGTCGTGGCCCGGTCCGCCGTGGCGTTCGACGCGCCCGACCTCATGGTGGAGGGACCGCCCGAGTACTACTTCGGCCGGCCCGAGGTGACGCTGCGCGACGGCGGCAAGGCGGCCGAGTTCGAGCTGCCGATCGGGCGGCAGCCCGGGCACGAGGGCGTGCTCGAGGGCAAGCGCCTGGTGCTGACCCTGGTCGACGGCCGGCGCGGCCTCGAGCAGGCCGTGGTCGCGCGCCACGGCGGAACGTCGGGCACCGACCTGGGGACCTGGCTCACCATGCTCGGCCTCGCCGTGCTCGGCGGCCTGATCCTGAACCTCATGCCCTGCGTGCTCCCTGTGCTCTCCATCAAGCTGCTCGGAGTCGCGGGCATGGCGGGGCGCGACCGCCGGGAGATCCGTCTCGGCTTCCTGGCCTCCTCGGCCGGCATCCTTGTCTCTTTCCTGGTGCTGGCCGGTTTCGTGCTGGCGCTGAAGGCCGCGGGCATGGCGGTCGGTTGGGGCATCCAGTTCCAGGATCCCGTCTTTCTCAGCACCATGGCCGCCGTGGTCACGCTCTTCGCCTTCAACCTGCTGGGCCTGTTCGAGTTCTCGCTGCCGGCTTGGCTGGGCGCCCTGGGGTCTGCCGGCCCCGATCGCGGCCTCGCCGGGCATTTCATGACCGGCGCCCTGGCCACCATCCTGGCGACGCCCTGCTCGGCGCCCTTCCTCGGCACCGCCGTGGGCTTCGCGCTGGCGCGCGGCGCGCCGGAGATCCTGGCGATCTTCGCCGCCCTCGGCGTCGGTCTCGCCTTGCCCTATCTCCTGGTCGCCCTGATGCCCGGGCTGGCGGCTCGCCTGCCGCGGCCCGGCGCCTGGATGGTCGTCCTGCGGCGGATCCTCGCCCTGGCCTTGCTCGGTACGGCGGTCTGGCTGCTCAGCGTGCTGGCCGCGCAGGCCGGGCTGGTCGCGGCGCTGCTGTCGAGCGGCTTGCTGGCGGCGATCGCGCTGGTCTTCTACGGCGGCCGCCGGCTCGGCAGGGGCGCCCTAGCCGCCGTGGTCGCGGTCCTGGCCCTGGGCGCCGTGGCGGCGCCGGCCGGCTTCGCCAGAATGGACGCCGAGGCGGTGCCCGCGGTTGCCGTGGCCCAATCCTGGCGTCCACTCGCGTTGGACGAGATCCCGCGCCTGGTCGGCGAGGGCAAAACGGTCTTCGTCGACGTGACGGCGGACTGGTGCCTGACCTGCCAGGTGAACAAGACGCTGGTCCTGGACCGGGGCGCCGTGGCGCAGCGCCTCGCCGGGTCGGAGGTGGTGACCATGCGCGGCGACTGGACCTCGCCGGACGAGGGGATCAGCCGCTATCTGGCGAGCTTCGGCCGTTACGGCATTCCCTTCAACGCGGTCTACGGCCCCGGCGTGCCGGAGGGTCGGGCGTTGCCCGAGCTGCTGACCGACTCCGCCGTGATGGAGGCCCTGGACCGGGCGGCCGGCGGCTGAAGCCGTCACCGACAGGCCGCCAAAGAGTCCTTTACCTGCAAGTGCCGCGGCTTATTCTTGGCGCCACGCTGGGGTTTCCCCGGGGCAGGAACAAGAGATGGGAGGGCTTCCTTCATGACGATCAAGGTTGGTGACAAGCTACCGAGCGCGACCCTGGCACATATGACCGGGGAAGGCCCGGCCGAGATCGGCACCGACGAGCTGTTCTCGGGCAAGAAGGTGGTGCTCTTCGCGCTGCCGGGCGCCTATACGCCGACCTGCTCGGCCAAGCACGTGCCGGGTTTTCTGGCGAACGCAGACGCGATCAAGGCCAAGGGCGTCGATACCATCGCCTGCCTGTCGGTCAACGACGCCTTCGTCATGGGCGCCTGGGGCAAGGACCAGGGTGTCGGGGACAAGATCCTGATGCTGGCCGACGGCAGTGCCGAATTCACCAAGGCCGTGGGCCTGGAGCTCGACCTGACGGCGAGGGGCATGGGCGTGCGCTCCCATCGCTACGCCATGGTTGTCGAGGACGGCGTGGTCAGGACCCTCGATGTCGAGGAAAACCCCGGCGGCCTCGACGTCTCCAGCGCGGAATCGGTACTGGGCTCGCTCTGATTGATCCGGGTCGGACCAGAGGGTCCGACCCCGGTCTTGCCAGCTAGCGCGCGGCTCTTCGGGCAGCGACGCGGGCGAGTTCGTCGACCCGCTCGTTCTCGTCGTGACCCGCGTGACCGCGCACCCAGTGCCAGTCGACCGTGTGCTGCACCAGCGCCTTCTCGAGCCGTTGCCAGAGGTCCTGGTTCTTGACCGGCTTGCCCGCCGCGGTCTTCCAGCCTTTCCGCTTCCAGCCCTCGATCCACTTGGTGATGCCGTCGCGCAGATAGGTGCTGTCCGTGGTCAGGACGACGCGGCAGGGGCGCTTCAGCGACTCCAGGGCGGCGATCGCCGCCATCATCTCCATGCGGTTGTTGGTCGTCGAGCGTTCGCCGCCGGACAGCTCCTTCTCGGTCTCGCCGTAGCGCAGCAGGGCGCCCCAGCCGCCCGGCCCAGGATTGCCGCTGCAGGCGCCGTCGGTGAAGATCTCGACCCGGTTCATCGCCGCTCTCCCTCAATCCAATCCATAGGCGCCGGGCCCCGTGACCTCCTGGTGGAAGCGCAGCTTGTTCCAATACTCCAGCGGGTCCTTGGGCTTGACCAGGGCGCCCGGCGGCTGGTTCAGCCAGTCGAACAGCCGGGTCAGCAGGAAGCGCAGCGCCGAACCGCGGGCCAGCAGGGGCAGGGCTTCCAGCTCCGCGGCGGTGATCGGTCGAACCGCGCGATAGGCCCGCAGCAGGTAGCGCGCCTTGGTGATGTTGAAGGCGTTGTCCGGCTCGAAGCACCAGGCGTTCAGGCAGACCGCGATGTCGTAGGCGAAGAGGTCGTTGCAGGCGAAATAGAAGTCGATGATCCCGGTCAGGCGGTCACCCAGGAAGAACACGTTGTCGGGGAAGAGGTCGGCGTGGATCACGCCGGCCGGCAGGTCCGCCGGCCAGGCCGCCTCGTGCTGACGGAGCTCGGCCTCGAGCGCCTCGCCCAGCCCGGGCCGGACCTCGTCGGCGCGCGCGATCGAGGCTTCGAGCAGGGGCCGCCAGCCCGCGACCGAGAGATCGTTGGCCCGGTGGCCGGGAAAGTCGCTGCCGGCGAGGTGAAGCTCGGCCAGGGCCCTGCCCAGGGCCCGGCACTGCTCCGGCAGGATACGCCGCGGCGAGAGGCCGTCCAGGAAGGTGATGACGGCGGCGGGGCGGTTGCACAGCCGCCGCAGGGTCTCGCCGTCGCGGCCGGCGACCGGGGTCGGGCAGCCGATCCCGCGGGCGGCGAGATGCTCCATCAGGCCGAGGAAGTAGGGCAGGTCCTCCGCCGCGACTCGCTTCTCGTAGAGCGTCAGGATGAAGCTGCCGGCGGTGGTGCGGAGCAGGTAGTTGGAGTTTTCGACCCCCTCGGCGATGCCCTTGAAGGCCAGCACCTCGCCCAGGTCGTAGCCGTCGAGGAAGGCCCTGAGTTCCTCGTCGGAGACTTCGGTGTAGACGGCCATGAGAAAAGGACTTGTCTCGAGCGCCGCCGGGCCGGCAGTTGCCGGCGCGCTCAGCCGGCGGCGGCGGTGGCTTCCGAGAGCACCCGGGGCAGCTTGAACTGCACGTGCTCCTCGGTGACGGTGATCTCCTCGATGGTCACCTCGTAGCGCTCGTAGCACGCGGCGATGACCTCCTCGACCAGGATCTCGGGGGCCGACGCGCCGGCGGTGATCCCCAGACTGCCGATGTTCGCCAGCTCGTCCCAGTTCACCGCGGCCGCGCCCGGCACGAGCATGGCCTTGCGGCAGCCCAGCTTGTGGGCGACCTCGACCAGGCGCGCCGAGTTGGAGGAGTTGGGCGAGCCCACGACCAGGAGGGCGTCGCAGCGTTCGGCGATCGCCTTGACCGCCTGCTGACGGTTCGTCGTCGCGTAGCAGATGTCTTCCTGCTTGGGCCCGTTGATCTCGGGGAAGCGCTTCTTCAGGACCGTGATGATCTCTTCGGTGTCGTCGACCGAGAGCGTGGTCTGGGTGATGTAGGCCAGGTTGGACGGGTCGTCTATCTCTATGGTCAGGGCCTGCTGGGTGTCCTCGATCAGCACGATCGACCCAGGCGGCAGCTGGCCCATGGTGCCGATTACCTCCGGGTGGCCCGCGTGGCCGATCAGGATGATCTGGCGCCCGTCCCGGAAGTGCCGTTCGGCCTCGCGATGCACCTTGCTCACCAGGGGGCAGGTGGCGTCGACGTAGAACAGGTTTCGGCGGTCCGCCTCGGCGGGCACCGACTTCGGCACGCCGTGGGCGGAGAAGATCACCGGCAGGCGATCGGGCACCTCGTCGAGCTCCTCGACGAAGACCGCGCCCTTGGCCTCAAGGGTCTCGACCACATAGCGGTTGTGAACGATCTCGTGGCGCACATAGACCGGCGGTCCGAACTTGTCGAGCGCCCGCTCGACGATTTCGATAGCCCGTTCGACGCCGGCGCAGAAACCGCGTGGATTGGCCAGCAGTATCTTGAGCTTGGGCTTGGTCATGTCTGCTCCGATCGATCTGTCCCGTAGCGCGGCGCTCGAGCCCCTGCCGCGGCTTCCAAATTCCTATTCAGGCTTGCCCTCGGCCCGATGGGCGGGTACTTCCGACGGAGCCTTAGTTGCGAAGGGGTGATAAGGCCGCCGCTCGGCGGCGTCAACACGCCGCCGGCAAGGTAGTACAGGCAACGGCTGGAAGGAAGAGCCATGACCGAACCGATTCCCGCGCAGAAGGCGCCCTTCAAGGTCTCCGTCGAGGCCGGGCGCAAGTACTTCTGGTGCGCCTGCGGGCTCAGCAAGAAGCAGCCGTTCTGCGACGGCTCGCACACGGGGACAGATCTGGCGCCGGTGCTCTACCAGCCGGAGAAGTCGGAAGACGTGTGGTTCTGCGGGTGCAAGGCCAGCGGCCGGAAGCCGCTCTGCGATGGCTCGCACAACGCCCTGTAGTTCGCCCGACGGCAGGACGGCCCGCCGGTCCGCGCCGGCCCACGTCCTGCTGGTCCTGCTCCTGGGGGTGCTGACCGCCTGCTCGAGCGACGGGCCGCGCCTGTTCTGCCCGCTCGGCGTCCCGGTGCGCGACGCCTCCTACATGGTGCGCTACGACGGCCAGGGGCGGGATCTGACCAACGTGCTGTTCGAGGCCGAGCTGATCGATGTCTTGGTCCTCTGCTCCATCGACCAGGACGACGAGAGCGCCGAAGTCGAGCTCGAGGTGGTGGTGACCATCCGGGCCATACGCGGCCTGGCGGACCAGTCGCGCGAGGCCAACTTCAACTACTTCGTGGCCGTGATCGACCCGAAGAGAAACGTGATGGCGCGCGAGGCCTTCGACATGACGGTGCCCTTCGAGGGCAGCCAGTCGCGGCTCAGGGTGGAGGACCGGCTGGAAACGGAGTTCACCATCCCGTCGGCGGAGGTCTCCAGGGACTACAAGGTCTACGTCGGCCTCGAGCTGACGCCGGAGGAAGTTGAGCTCAATCGCAGCCGACGCTGAGCGCTCCCGGGCCTGTCGCGGCCCTCGACGGCGTTATCCGCCTGGCGGTCCACTCGGCCCGACGGTGCGCGAGCGCGCGACGGTTGACTTTGACGCGCGCTGGTCTAGCTTTCCCTTGATTGGCCAGTGACCATTCGCGGGAGAGACGCGTCGCGGCCGGCGGCCGCGACCGGCGCCGAAGGAGCAACCGCCCCGGAAACTCTCAGGCAAAGGGACCGCGAAATGGAGGCGCCTCTGGAAAGCAGACACGGCACCCGAACAGCGTGACGGGCCGTGTCTCACCGAAGGGGTAAGCCGATGCCGGCGGTTTCCGGACAGGGTTCCGGGACCGGCCATCGGTGAATCTCTCAGGTCCGACGACAGAGGGGGTAGGGGATGCCACCCAGTGGCATGCCCGGCCCTGATGCTTGGACCGAGGAACGCCGTGACATGCCGACCAGCGAGACGGCCCCTTTGAAGCAGACGCCGCTCCACGAGCTGCATCTGGAGCTGGGCGCCAAGATGGTGCCCTTCGCCGGCTACGCCATGCCGCTGCAGTATCCGACCGGCATTCTGAAGGAGCACGGCCACACCCGCAGCCTGGCCGGCCTGTTCGACGTCTCCCATATGGGCCAGGTCCGTCTGGCCGGCCCGGCGGCGGCCGAGGCGCTTGAAACCCTGGTGCCGGTGGACGTGGTGGACCTGGGCGAGGGGCGCCAGCGCTACGCCTTCTTCACCAACGAGGCCGGCGGCATACTCGACGATCTCATGATCACGCGGACCGGCGATCATCTCTTCCTGGTGTTGAACGCCGACCGCAAGCGCGCCGACCTTGCCCATATCGAGGCCCATCTGGCCGGTCGCTGCGCGGTCGAGCCGCTGGAGGACCGGGCCCTGCTGGCGCTGCAGGGGCCGGCGGCGGGGGCGGTCATGGCCCGCCTGGCGCCGGCCGCCGCCGAGCTCCGCTTCATGACCGGCGCCAGCGTCGAGATCGACGGCGCGGCGTGCTTCGTCACCCGCTCCGGCTACACCGGCGAGGATGGCTTCGAGATCTCGGTCTCGGCCGACGGCGCCCCGCGACTGGCGCTTCACCTGCTGGCCCAAGAAGAGGTTGCGCCGATCGGACTCGGCGCCCGAGATTCGCTGCGCCTGGAAGCCGGCCTCTGCCTCTACGGGCACGATATCGACGAGGCGACGACCCCGGTCGAGGCGGCACTGGTCTGGGCCCTCTCCAAGGCGCGCCGACCGGGCGGCGCGCGGCCGGGCGGCTATCCCGGCGCGGCGGTGATCGGTCGCCAGCTTGCGGAGGGCGCGGCGCGCAGGCGGGTCGGCCTGCGGCCCGAAGGCCGCGCGCCGATCCGCGAGGGCATCGAACTGACGACTCTCGACGGACGGCCGATCGGCCGCGTGACCAGCGGGGGCTTCGGCCCCACGGTCGGCGGGCCGGTCGCCATGGGCTATGTCGAGACGGCCTCGGCCGCGCCGGGCACGAAGCTGTCGGCGATGATCCGGAACAAGGCGCAGCCTTGCGAGGTCGTCAAGATTCCCTTTGTCGAGCAACGTTACCATCGAGGTTGAACCAAAGCGGGGGCCGGACAGGCATGAGCGATCTCAAGTTCACGGAAGACCACGAGTGGATCCGCATCGACGGCGACATCGGCACCGTCGGCATCACGGACTACGCCCAGGAGCAGTTGGGCGATGTCGTCTTCGTCGAGGTGCCGGAGGTCGGCAAGGATCTGACCAAGGGGGACGAGGCGGCGGTCGTCGAGTCGGTCAAAGCGGCCAGCGAAGTCTACGCCCCGCTTGACGGCCAGGTGACCGAAGTGAACGAGGCCCTGGCCGACGAGCCCTCGCTGGTCAACAGCGCGGCGATGGCGGACGGCTGGTTCTACAAGCTCAAGCTGGCGGACACGGGGCAGCTCGAGGGGCTCATGGACGAGGCCGCCTACAAGGAATTCGTGGCCGGCCTGGACTGACCGGTCCGGCGCCCGGCCCCCCGGCGGGGCGCCGAACCTGAAAACGCCGAACCGAGAACCGAAGGAGCGACGCGACATGGCGGAAGCGAGACGCAGCCTGGACGATCTGAAGATGAAGGAGGACTTTGTCCGCCGCCATATCGGGCCGGGCCAGTCGCAGACCGAGGAGATGCTGGCCGAGCTCGGCCTGCCGTCGCTGGCCGCGCTGGTCGACAAGACCGTTCCCGCGTCGATCCGCTCGTCCGAGCCCCTCAAGCTGGGGAACGCCATGAGCGAGCGGATGACGCTCTCGACCCTGCGCCGCATGGCGGCCCGCAACCGGGTCTTCATCTCGATGATCGGCATGGGCTACCACGGCACGGTCACGCCGACGGTGATCCTCAGGAACGTTCTGGAGAACCCGGGCTGGTACACCGCCTACACGCCCTACCAGGCCGAGGTCAGCCAGGGCCGGCTCGAGGTCCTGCTCAACTTCCAGCAGATGATCATGGACCTGACCGGGATGGAGCTGGCCAACGCCTCGCTGCTCGACGAGGCGACGGCCGGGGCCGAGGCCATGGCCATGGCGCACCGGGTCTCCAAGAACAAGTCCGAGCGCTTCTTCGTCGACCGCGACTGCCACCCGCAGACCCTGGCCGTGGTCGAGACCCGGGCCCGGGCGCTCGGCATCGAGGTCGTGGTGGGCGATCCCTACGGCGAGCTGGACGGGCAGGACTTCTTCGGCGTGCTCCTGCAGTACCCGGGGTCGAGCGGCGAGGTGCGCGATATGCGGCCGGTCGCTGAGGCGGCCCGGGCGCGCAAGGCCCTGGTCTGCGTCGCCGCCGATATCCTCAGCCTGGCGCTGCTGACGCCGCCGGGCGAGCTGGGCGCCGACATCGTCTTCGGCAGCGCCCAGCGGTTCGGCGTTCCCATGGGCTACGGCGGGCCGCACGCGGCCTTCTTCGCCACGCGCGAGGCCTACAAGCGGCAGACACCGGGCCGCATCATCGGCGTCTCGGTCGACAGCCAGGGCCAGCCCGCCCTGCGCATGGCGCTGCAGACCCGCGAGCAGCACATCCGCCGGGAGAAGGCGACCAGCAACATCTGCACCGCCCAGGTTCTCCTGGCCGTGATCGCCGCCCTCTACGGCGTCTACCACGGGCCCGACGGCATCCGGACCATCGCCCAGCGAGTCCACCGCATGACCACGATCTTGGTCGCCGGTCTCCACCGGCTCGGCTTCGAGATCGCGAACCGGCACTTCTTCGACACGGTGACCGTGCGCGTGCCCGGCCAGGCCGGCCGGCTCGCGGCCAAGGCCCGCGAGTCGCGGATCAACCTGCGCGTGGTCGACGCCGACCACCTCGGCATCACCTTCGACGAAACGACCAAGAGGATAGATCTGGAGGCGCTGTGGCGGGTCTTCGGCACCCGGGCTGACCGCGAGCTCGACATCGAGGCGCTCGACGCCGAGGTGGTCGACCGCCTGCCCGAGGACCTGTGCCGGTCCAGCGCCTTCATGACCCACCCGGTGTTCCACCTGTACCACGCCGAGACCGAGATGCTGCGCTATCTGCGCTGGCTCGCGGCCAAGGACATCGCGCTCGACCGCTCGATGATCCCGCTCGGCTCCTGCACCATGAAGCTCAACGCCACCACGCAGATGATCCCCATCACCTGGCGCAACTTCTCGGCCATCCATCCCTTCGCGCCGCTCGACCAGACCCAGGGCTACCAGCAGCTGTTCGAGGAACTGGAGGAGATGCTCTGCGAGTTGACCGGCTTCGACGCCGTCTCGCTGCAACCCAACGCCGGCTCCCAGGGCGAGTATTCCGGTCTCCTGACCATCCGGCGCTATCACGAGAGCCGCGGCGAGGGGCATCGCGACATCTGCCTGATCCCGAGCTCGGCCCACGGCACCAACCCGGCCTCGGCCCACATGGCCGGTCTCGAGGTCGTCGTCGTGGCGAGCGACGAGAAGGGCAACGTCGATCTGGCCGATCTCGAAGCCAAGGCCAAGACGCACGCCGACAGGCTTGCCGCCCTGATGATCACCTATCCCTCGACCCACGGCGTCTTCGAGGAGGCGATCGTCGAGATCTGCAAGGTGATCCACGACCACGGCGGCCAGGTCTACATGGACGGCGCCAACCTCAACGCCCTGCTCGGCCTGGCCAAGCCGGGCAAGTTCGGCGCCGACGTCATGCACATGAACCTGCACAAGACCTTCTGCATCCCCCACGGCGGCGGCGGACCGGGCATGGGGCCGATCGGCTGCGTGAGCCACCTGGCGCCTTTCCTGCCCGATCACCCGGTGGTCGAGGGGGTCAACCCGGCACAGCACCGCGGCGAAGGCACGATCGGGACGATCTCGGCGGCGCCCTGGGGCTCGCCCAGCATCCTGCCGATCTCCTGGGCCTACATCGCCCTGATGGGCGGCCCCGGCCTGACCCGCGCGACCGAGATCGCGATCCTCAACGCCAACTACATCGCCAAGCGCCTGGCGCCGCATTACCCGGTGCTCTACACCGGCGCCCACGGCATGGTGGCCCACGAGTGCATCATCGACCTCAGGCCGATCAAGGAGAGCTGCGGTATCACGGTCGAGGACGTGGCCAAGCGCCTGGTCGACTACGGCTTCCACGCGCCCACCATGTCGTTCCCGGTGGCCGACACCCTGATGATCGAGCCGACCGAGAGCGAGGCCAAGCGCGAGCTCGACCGCTTCTGCGACGCCATGATCCAGATCCGCCGCGAGATCGCCGACGTCGAGTCGGGCAAGGCCGATCCCGAGAACAACCTGCTCAGGAACGCGCCCCACACCCACCGGCTGCTGCTGGAGGGCGACTGGACCAAGCCCTATACCAAGGAGGCCGCCTTCTTCCCCCTGCCGGCGCTGCGCGCGGACAAGTTCTGGCCGCCGGTCGGCCGGATCGACAACGTCGCCGGCGACCGCCACCTGGTATGCAGCTGCCCGCCCATGGAGGCCTATCAGGAGGCGGCGGAGTAGGGGCGGCGCTTGGCGCGGGTCGATTTAGCGTAGGTAACGATCGCCCTGGCTTGGATACATCACCGCGGCGTCTTCTCCGGCATCGCCGGTCTCGTTCAACGGACGCAGGCGGCTTTCCGTTAGTGCGCCGGCCCGTTCGAGAATTGGATAGGCCACCGACGTGAGGTGGCTGTTGATGCGTTTCAGGTCGCGCAGAATATCCATGTGATAAGCGCTGCTTTCGATCGACTCCGGTCGTCCGGCGCCGATCCGCCAGTAGTGGCGCTCGACGAAATCCTGTTCCAGGGCGCGAATGTCGACCTTCTGTTCCAGCAGTTGGCGGGCCAGGTCGGTATCGCCCGACATGAACACGTTCATCGCCAGCTTGAAGTTGGCTGAAATGCGTTCGTGCATGACCTTGATCTCGGCCAGACCCTCCTTCGAGAAACTTGCCCCCGCCTTGTTCCGGCGGGCGGCGACGTCCATGAGATTCTTGTCGATGATGTCGCCGATGTGCTCGAGGTTGGCCGTGAACATGAGGATCTGAACGGCCTGCCTGCTCTCGAAGGTATCAAGCTCGTTCTCGTTGATCTTGGTGAGATACAGCTTTATCGCCTCGTGCAGCCGGTCGACGACCTCTTCCGTGGCTTCCACGGCCTTGACGGTCTTCATATCGTCACCGGTGAGCGCATCGATGCTGCGGAGCAGCATCTGTTCGACCTCGTCGCCCATCCGGAGCGCTTCACGGGCTGCCAGCGCGATCGACTCGGCGGGTGTATCGAGAGCGTCATCGTCGAGATAACGGGGGCGGCCGTTCTCCGCCGCGGCTTGCTCTTCGGGAACCAGGCGTTCCGTCAGCTTGGCGACCACCTCGACGAAAGGCAGGAAGATGAGAGCGAGGGCGACGTTGAAGATGGTGTGGAAGTTGGCGACCATATGGCCGGGGTCGTCGCTGATCAACGCGAGATAGGGCTGAAGCCAGGGCAGCAGCATCAGCCCGAGCGCGACCCCCGCGAGTTTGATCAGAACATTGCCGAGCGGCACCCGGCGCGTCTTCGGCGGCGCACGCCAATTGAGGGCCAACGCGACGAGGGCACTGCCGAGATTGGCACCGATGACGAAGGCCAGCGCGAGATGAACGCTGATGACCTGAATCGCCGCCATGGAGGCGACCAGGATAATGAAGGCGACGCTCGAGTGCGCGGCCCACGTCAAGAGCGCGGCGGCCACGACCGCCAGCACCGGCTCCGCGGTCAATGGCCCCAGCAAGACGGCGACCGCCTCGGAATCGCGAAGCGGCGCGGAAACCGTCGAAATCAGTTTCAAGGACAGCAGCATCAGTCCGAGACCGATGGCGATCCGCGACAAGGCGCGGCGCTTGGAATCGTCGCTGAGATTGAATCCGATCACGCCGACGGCGATGAGCAGCGGCGAGAGCCAGAGGAGATCGAACGACAGGACCTGTACGACCAGGGTTGTCCCGACGTCGGCACCGAGCATGACCGCGATGGCGACGCCAACCGTGATGAAGCCCCGCCCGGCGAAGGATGACGCGATCAGAGCGGTCGCCGTGCTGCTCTGGAGGATGGCGGTGATGCCGAGACCGCCGGCGAACGCGGCGAGGCGGTTGCTGACCGCGCCGGCCAGGGTTCTGCGAAGCCGCGCGCCGAAACCCCGGGTCACACCCGTGCGGACCATGCGGATGCCCCATAGCAGCAAGGCGATCCCACCGAGCAAGTTGATCAAGGTTTCCATCGTGGCGGTGCCGACTGCCTCCGTGCAGGGGGACTGCTAGGGTTTACGCGTCTGTGACGTCAGACCTGAAGACTCGCTTGTCGACAGCCTGGCGGGCCGGCGGCGTTCTGGACACTTGCGGCAGTGAACGAGGGTGTGCGATGCCGTCGGGCATGTCCGTGAGGAGGCCGTCCACCTTACTCTCGAGACCGTGGTGCGCCGAGGCCGGACGACCGACCTTAGCGATTGGTCCCGACGGCTCGCCTCTCTTCGGGCAACCCCTTTGTCCTGGCTGCCGATGGAGCCAGTCGGCGCAATCCAGACCGATAACGAAAGCCAACATGCCAACGGGCTGGAATAGCCTACTAGTCTTAAGGTTGCGTTAACCTAGATTGGGGGCGCGGAGAAGCCGGATGTCCGGAAACGCGGGATGGCCCGCGCCAGAGCCTCTCAACTGGAACCCCGGCGCCGCGGAGTCAGTTCAGCTTGGCCGCGACTTCCTTGATCGAGTCGTCGATCAGGCCCGCGGCCTGCTTGTCGTCCAGCTTGTCCTGGAGCAGCTTGGCGGTCGCGCTGATCGCGATGTCCACGGCCTGTTCGCGCACTTCTTTCAGAGCCGCGGCCTCGGCCTGCTGGATCTTCTCCTCGGCCTGCTGGCGGCGTCGGGCTAGCGCCTGCTCGAGGTCCTTGGCGCCCTGCTCCTGGGCCCGCGCCACCTCTTCCTTCGCGTGCGCAAGCATGCGGTCGGCTTCCTCGATGGCGTCGCGCTGCTTGCGCTTGTACTCGGCCAGAAGGTTCTGCGCCTCGACCCTGAGGGCGTCGGCCTCGTCGAGCTGCGCCTTGATCCTGGCGGCCCGTTCGTCGAGCCCCTTGGTCACGAAACGCAGCCCGGGCCGGAACAGCGCGCCGATAAAAATGGCGAAGCCGATCGCGACCCAGAAGGTGGGATCCTCGAACATCACTCCCCTTTCCGGCCCGCCGCTCCCGCGCTCGCCTCGACCGCCGACCTGGCATCCTCGGCGCTGACCTTGAGCCCGACCAGGTGCTGGGCTGCGGCCGCCACCACCTCGGCGGCTGCGGCGCCGAGGCCCGCCTTGGCTTCCTCTCTGGCCTTGACGATCTGCGCTTCGGCATCGGCGACCTGCTCTGCCAGCTGCGCCGACAGGGCGTCGTGCTGCCTGGCCGATTCACCGGCCAGGGAGTCCTGGGCCTCGCGTACCAGGGCCTGAGCCTTGGCCTCGGCTTCGGCACGCGCCTTCTCGTACTCGGCCAGGACGCCTTCGGCTTCCTGCTTGAGAGCGGCGGCCTTCTCCAGGTCGTCGTCGATGCGCCGCTGCCGGGCTTCCAGCACGTCGGTCACGCGCGGCAGCACCAGCTTGGTTATGCCGATGTAGAGCAGCGTGAAGGTGACCACCAGCCAGAAGAGCTGGGTCGCGAAGACATTCGGATCGAACTGAGGCATGGGCTGTGAGCCTCGCCGGTTTCGTGTCGCCTGCTAGAAGACGAAGAGCAGGAGAAGTGCGATCAGCAGGGCGTAGAGCGCGACCGCCTCGACCAGGGCGAAGCCAATCCACATGAAGCCCTGAACCGTCGGGATCGCCGAGGGATTGCGTGTCCCGGCCGAGATCATCGAGGCGAAGATGTTGCCGATGCCGGCGCCCACACCACCGAGGCCGACGACCGCGAGGCCCGCACCGATCAACTTTGCGGCTTCTGCTTCCATTTCCTTGTTTCCCCTTCAGGTTCCAAACGGGTTGTCGAGCTCGTAGGTCGAGCCCTTAGTGGAGGTGCAGCGCGTCGTTCAGGTAGACGCAGCTGAGGACGGTGAAGACGTAGGCCTGCAGAAAGGCGATGATGAACTCGAGCCCGGTCAGGCCGATAACCAGGGCGAGCGGCACGACACCGACGACGCCGAGCGGGAAGACGAAGCTGGCGAAGACCTTCAACATGGTGTGGCCCGCCGTCATGTTGGCGAAGAGACGGAGCGCCAGGCTGATCGGCCGCGCGAAGTACGAGAGGATCTCGATCGGGATCAGCAGCGGCGCCATCGCGATCGGCACGCCCGAGGGCAGGAAGAAGCTGAAGAAGTGCAGGCCGTGCTTGGCGAAGCCGATCGCCGTCACGCCGATGAAGACGACCATCGCCATGGTGAAGGTCACGGCGATGTGGCTGGTGAAGGTGAAGCTGTAAGGCACCATGCCGAGCATGTTGCCGGCCAACACGAACATGAAGAGCGTGAAGATCAGGGGGAAGTACTTGCGTCCCTCCTGTCCCACGTTGTCACGGATCATGTTGGCAACGAACTCGTAGGTGAGCTCCGCGAGCGACTGCCAGCGGCCGGGGATCAGCGCGCCGCGGCGCATGCCGAAGGAAAGGAACGCCAGCACGAGCAGGACGGCGATCACCATCACGAGCGACGAGTTCGTGAAGGTGTAGAAGGGGAGCGCCTCGAGCGTCTCGCCGTGAGCGCCGAGCGGTTTGATCACGAACTGCTCGATCGGGCTATGCCCGTTGCCGCCTTCCGCTCCGTTCCCTGCCGCCATCCGGTCCGACCCTCTCTTCCGTCATCCCCGCTCGTCGCCGTCTTCGGGTGGCTGCTCGCGCTTGTAGCCGACGGCAAAGCCCATGCCGCTTGCGGCGCGATAGGCGTTCAGGATGCCGGCTGCTCCCCCGAAGAAGAAAAACAAGATCAAGAACAGAGGTTTAGTCCCCAGCCACCAATCCAACCCGAGACCGGCCCCGACCCCTAGCAGTAGGGCCGCGAGAAGATCCATGGCCAAACGGAAACCAAAACCCATCCCAGTGCCCCCGGGACGGCTCGTGCGACCGGCCTTGCGATCCTTTTCGGCCCGCTGTCTGGACTGCGCCGCTTCGAGGCGCTTGTCCAGGCTTGTCAGGGCCTTGGGATCGTCGGGTTCGGTCATGAGGCCTAGGCCTCCGCGCCGTGCCCAGAAAGCGCGGGAACCTTAGTTTTGGCCTCGGACAGTGTCAAGGCGGATTCAAGCGCGCGGAAAGGCTGAAACGGCAAGGGTTTCCGCATGTTTTCGCCGCACGCTGCCGGGCTCCGGACAGACATGAAGTCAACCTTCCTCAGCGCCGTCCGCCCCGCGCCATCCCGCGGCCAGCTTGCCGTGCAGCAGGGGTGCCGCCGCGACCCACCAGCCGGGCTCCCGGCCGGTCAGGAGAGCCGCGGCCCGCCGCGCCTCCTCGGCTGTTGCGAAGATCGCGAAGCAGGTCGCGCCGCTGCCCGACATGCGCGCGAGTCGGGCGCCTGGCAGGTCGGCCAACGCCGCCAGGACGCGGTCGATCTCCGGCACGAGAGAGCGAGCGGGGGGCTCCAGGTCGTTGCGCCGTTCCTCGAGCGCGGCGATCAGGTCGCCCAAGGTCTTGACGTCGGGGGGCCAGTCGTGCGGCTCCGAGAAGGCGCCGCGCCTCGCCTCGAACACGGCAGGGGTCGCCAAGGCAATGCCGGGGTTGGCCATGACCAGCCATGCCGGCGGCAGCGGCGGCGCGCGCTGGATGATCTCGCCGCTGCCGCGCACCAGTGCCGGGCGGCCGAACAGGCAGACCGGCACGTCGGCGCCGAGGGTGATCCCGAGCTCGCGCAGCCGGGCTTCGCCGAGACCGAGACGCCACAGCTCGTTCAGACCGTCGAGCGCCGCGGCGGCGTCGGCCGATCCGCCGCCCACGCCGGCGGCGACGGGAATGCGCTTGTCGAGCACGATGCGGGCGCCCACCGTCTTGCCGGCCGACTGGCGCAGCGCGCGGGCGGCCGCGACGACCAGATTGTCCGCGCCGGCCGAGAGCGCGGCGCCGTGGGGTCCTCCGATTTCGAGTGTCAGGTCGTTCGCGGGAAACATCTCGAGGCGGTCGCCCGTGCCGGCGAAAACGATCAGGCTGTCGAGCTCGTGGTAGCCGTCGCCGCGGCGTCCGGTGACCTCGAGGAAGAGATTGAGCTTGGCCCAGGCCCTGCGCACCAAGCCGGTCGCCATGTGATCCCCGGATGCCTCCGAGCCGCGGGACCGCGCGTGGCGGACCAGAGAGCGGCCCTGCGATTTTTTAGATGTCGTTGGCGACCGCTTCCAAGCCGCCCTGGATCTTGCCTTCGATCTCGGGGACCACGTCGGACTCGGGCTCGAGACTGAGCGCCCGGCGCCACTGAAACCGCGCTTCGTGGTGACGCTGGACCTTCCAGTAGGCGTCGCCCAGGTGGTCGTTGATGACCGGGTCCTGGGGCTTGAGCTCGACGGCGCGCTCGAGATAGATCACGGCCTTCTCGTAGTCGCCCAGGCGGTAGTAGACCCAGCCCAGGCTGTCGGTGATGTAGCCGTCGTCCGGCTCCAGCTCGACGGCCCGGATCAGCATCTGCTTGGCCTCTTCCAGCCGGGTCTTCTGCTCGACCCAGGAATAGGCAAGATAGTTCATGACGTAGGGCTGCTCGGGATTGAGGTCGAGCGCCATCAGCAGGTCCTTCTCAGCGCGCGCCCACTGGCCCGAGCGTTCCAGCGCAATGCCTCTGAAGTAGTGCATTTTCCAGTGGATCGCCTTGGACTCCGCGAGGCGGTCGAAGGCCCGGTCGTAGGCGTCGACCGCTTCGCCGAAGCGCTCCTGCGCGCGCAGCATGTTGCCGACCCGGAACAGCGGCTCGAAGTGCGTCGGGCTCTCCGCCGCCAGACCTTCCAGCTCGCGGATCGCTTCGTCGTCCTTGTCCTGGCGCTGCAAGGCCTCGGCTACGCGCAGGCGGACCGTCCAGCTGAACGGCGAATCCGCCGGTATCGAGCGGTAGACCGCGATCGCCTCGGTGTCGCGGCCCTGGTTCTCGAGGATCTCGCCGAGCAGGATCCAGGCGACGTCGAAATCGGGCCGCAGCTGCAGAGCCAGATGGACGTAGAGCAGGGCCTGGTCCGCATAGCGCTGCTGGCTGATCAGCGTGCCGAGATTGAACAGGACCTCGGCGATCCCCTCCTTGTAGTTCGCGATCTCCGGCTCGGGCTTGCGGTTCTTGACCAGCCGGGTGTAGGCCTCGGAGAAGATCCGGTGGCCGGAGTTGGACGTCTCGAACCCGTCGTAGAGCGCCTGGGCCGCCCCCGCCTCGCCGGTCCGTTCGAAGAAGTTGCCGGTCAGCCAGGTGAGCCGCAGCGAGTTGCGCGACACGCTCTCCAGGGTGGCGGCATAGGCATCCCCGGCCGCCTCGGTCTGGCCGGCCACGTCGTTCATCAGGGCGAGATGCAGGTTACGATAGGCCTGGAGCCCGTCGACCGCGTCGAGCTTCTTGATCTCTTCGCGCGCTTCCGCGACATCGCCGGCGCCGAGCGCCAGCCAGGCGCCGATCATCGAGCCGGTGATGCGGTTCAGGCCGTTGCCCGGCAGGCCGTCGATCATCGCCGAGGCCGTCTCCAGGTCGTCCTTTTGAACCGCTTCCATGGCCAGAACCAGGCGCGGCAGGGAGTCGAGCGGGTCGATCTGATAGAGTTGGCGCGCCAGGGCGTAGGACTCGGCCTGCCGCCCGCTCGCCGCCACGAGGAAGAAGGCACGCTGCAGGACCTCACGGTTCGCCGGCTCGGCGGCGAGCGCCTCGAGCATGTAGTCGGCCCCGGCCGCGAGGTCGCCGCGCTCCGTGGCGATGTAGCCGGCGAGGAAACTGCCGTAGGGCGATCGGGGAGGGGGCAGGAGGTTGATTTCGCCGTCGGCCGCCGCCAGCTGGAACGACGCCGTCCCCGCGGACTTGATCTCCTGCTGCTCCGGCGTCGCGCAAGCGGCGAGCACAAGAGCCAGGGAACCGGCTGCGATCAGCTTGGAGCGACCCGCCACGGCTGGTCTCAGATAATCCGACACGGCCAAACCAATCTCCTTAATTATTCTAAAATCATTCTAGCCGATGGAGACCCGCCGCCACAACGTCTCAGTCGACACAATCTCTTGACGAACATCGGCATTTTCCGCTGTGCACAGGCGCCCAGACCTCCATTGGTGAGCCTTTCCGCCGCTTCCCGTGGTTAAGGAAACGCGCCGCCGGTGAGCGGATTTTTTTCCGCCGCCAGGCCGGCGGCTCGGGCGGTCGGCTCAACTCGCCCCGTCACATATTGGGATAGTTCGGCCCGCCGCCACCCTCCGGCGTGACCCAGTTGATGTTCTGCGTCGGATCCTTGATGTCGCAGGTCTTGCAGTGAACGCAGTTCTGCGCGTTGATCTGCAGGCGTGGGTCGGTGCCGTCCTCGTTGCGGACGATCTCGTAGACGCCCGCGGGGCAGTAGCGCTGCTCGGGTGCGTCGTAGAGCGCCAGGTTGTGCGCCACCGGCACGCTCGCGTCGCGCAGCGTCAGGTGGACCGGCTGGTCCTCTTCGTGGTTGGTTCCCGAGAGGAACACGGAGGAGAGCTTGTCGAAGGAGACGACGCCGTCCGGCTTGGGGTAGGCGATCTTGGGCATCTCCGCGGCCGGCTTCAGCGACTCGTGATCCTTGTGCCCGTGCTTGAAGGTCCAGGGCGCCCGACCTCCCAGGACCCTGAGGTCGAGCCCGCCGTAAATCATGGAACCGAACAGGCCCCACTTGCTGAACGCCGGCCGGAAGTTGCGCGCCTTGTAGAGCTCTTCGTGGAGCCAGGAGGCCTTGAACTTCTCGGGATAGCTGTCGAGCAGGCCGTAGCCCTGGTCGCCGCCCGACAGTTTCTCGAAGGCCGCCTCGGCGGCCAGCATGCCGCTCTTCATGGCGGCGTGACTGCCCTTGATCTTGGGCACGTTGAGGAAGCCGGCGGAACAGCCGATCAGGGCGCCGCCAGGGAAGACCAGCTTCGGGATCGACTGCAGGCCGCCCTCGTTGAGCGCCCGCGCGCCGTAGGCGATGCGCTTGCCGCCTTCCAGCATCGGCCGGATCGCCGGATGGGTCTTGAAGCGCTGGAACTCGTCGAACGGCGAGAGGTGCGGGTTGGCGTAGTCGAGACCGACCACGTAGCCGACGTAGGCCTGGTTGTTCTCCAGGTGATAGATGAAGGAGCCGCCCCAGGTGCTCCGGTCCATGGGCCAGCCGGCCGTGTGGATGACCGTGCCGGTCTTGTGCTTGGCCGGGTCGAGCTCCCAGAGCTCCTTGAGGCCGATGCCGTAGGTCTGCGCCTCGCAGTCCTCGCGCAGTCCGAAGCGTTCCATCAGGCTCTTGGAGAGCGAGCCCCGGCAGCCCTCGGCGAAGAAGGTGTATTTCGCCCTCAGCTCCATGCCCGGCTGGTGGCTGTCCTTCTGCTGGCCGTCCTTGCCGATCCCGAGGTCGCCGGTGGCGACGCCGGTGACCCGGCCCTGATCGTCGTAGAGCACCTCGGCGGCGGCGAAGCCCGGATAGACCTCGACGCCCAGCGCCTCGGCCTGCTCCGCCAACCAGCGGCAGACGTTGCCCAGCGAGATCACGTAGTTGCCGTGGTTCTGCATCTGCGGCGGCAGCAGCCAGACCGGCACGCTGAAGCTGCCCTTCTCGCCGAGCAGCATGAACTTCTCTTCGCCGACCGGGGCGTTGAGCGGCGCGCCATTCTCCTGCCAGTCGGGCAGCAGCTCGTTGAGGGCGCGCGGCTCGAAGACCGCGCCCGAGAGGATGTGGGCGCCGACCTCCGAGCCCTTCTCCAGGACGCAGACCGAGAGTTCGTTGCCGCTCTCGGCGCCGAGCTGGCGCAGGCGGATCGCGGCGGCCAGGCCTGCGGGGCCGGCGCCGACGATCACCACGTCGTAATCCATGTATTCCCGTTCCATCGCCCTTCACTCCCAAGCGGCGGCATGACGACCGCACTTTATACGCAATAGACATCGATATAGCCGACACCCCCGGGCCAGGCAAAGGCCATCGTCCCGCCGGCGCGGCGGTGATAAGCTGGCGGGATGCAGAGGGATCGAGACGCCGATCTCGAGGCGCTCAGGTGGCAGATCGAGGCCGGCGCGGACGAGACGATCGGCGACACGCCGCGGGACCGCAGGGCCCCCGACCAGGAGCCGAACGGCAGCCCGGCGCGCCACGAAAGGCCGCGCGCCGGCGCCGCGCCGCGCGCCCGGCCGGCGGCCGACGCCGGTCAGCCGGTCTGGACACCGGAGCCGCTCCGGCCCGACGCCGGCCTGCCGCTCTCCGCCGACGATGCCGTGCGCTCCGCCCACGACCTGGCTCGCGGCGCCGAGACCCTGGACGCGCTCGAGAAGGCGCTCGCCGCTTTCGACGGCTGCCCGCTCAAGGAGACCGCCATGAACCTGGTCTTCGCGGACGGCAATCCGGATGGCCGGGTGATGTTGATCGGCGAAGGGCCCGGGGCCGAGGAGGACCGGCGCGGGCTGCCCTTCGTCGGCGCGTCCGGCCAGTTGCTCGACCGCATGCTGGCCTGCATCGGCCTCGACCGGGCCTCGGTCTACATCAGCAACGTCCTGTTCTGGCGCCCGCCGGGCAACCGGACGCCGACCGACGCCGAGGTCGCCGCCTGCCTGCCCTTCGTCGAACGCCATATCGAGCTGGCCCGTCCCGACTTTCTGGTGCTGCTCGGCGGCATGTCGGCAAAGACTCTGCTCGCCCGCACCGAGGGCATCCTGAGGCTGCGCGGCCATTGGCGGCCCTACCAGCACGCCGGCATGGCGACCCCGATCCCCGCCCTGCCAACCCTCCACCCGGCCTACTTGCTGCGCCAGCCCCAGCAGAAGCGCCTCGCCTGGCGCGACCTGCTGTCCCTGGCCCAGGCACTCAAGGCCGGCGTCAATCCGCTGGACCGGCGCGGCTAGGCCCTGTTAACCATAGGGCCACAGAAATGACACACGCCCAGACCGCTCTTCGCATCGCCCTCGGCTGTCCGCCGTGGAGTATCCGCTAAAGTGTTGATCGATATTGAATGTTCGCAACGCGGCGGCCTCTTGGGCAGGGCGAGGGCGGGCAGGGCGAGAGGCGGTGCCCGGGCGTTTCGGGAATCGTCGCGGCCGAAGCCCCACTTCGCCGCGCTTTCGTCGTAAGATTGGCCTGCGCCTGCCGCAATTCAACGTCACTTTGGGGCTCAGTTTTGTCACCGGTTATCGATCACTTCGTTAAGGGTACATGAACGCCGTCGCGGCATAGTTCCACCCAGCAAGCCGATCCCTTCAACCCAGGACCCAGCGCGAGGACCTCTGTAAGTGCCTAACCAGCATCGAGTCTCACTGCTCTGGCTGCCGCTGCTCTTGGTCTTGTTGAGCGGCCTCGTTCCGGCCCGGGCGGCATCGCCCCAGGGCGGCCCGACGCTCGGCGCACCGCCGCCGGCCCCGGCGCCGGCCAGGGCCGAGGCCGCCGCCGGCACGCCCTCGCTTCCGACCGAGGCCGAGCCGCTCGATCCGATCGGACTGCCGGAAGTGCTCTCCGACGCCGATGCCGCGCTCTACCGCGAGATCTTCGAGCTGCAGCGACGCGGCAAGTGGAAGACCGCCGACAAGCGCATCAAGAAGCTCGGCGACCGCGTGCTGATGGGCCACGTCCTGGCACAGCGCTACCTGCACCCGACGGCCTACCGTTCCAAGTACATGGAGCTGAAGCGCTGGATGGGACGCTATGCCGACCACCCCCAGGCCCGGCAGATCTACAAGCTGGCGCTGAAGCGCCGGCCTAAGAACTACAAGATGCCGCGCCGCCCCGTGGCGCACGACTCGGCCTATAGCCAGAAGGTCAGCTACGGCCCGCCGCCCTACCGCTCGACCAAGCGCCTGACCAAGAAGCAGCGCCGCGAGGCGCGGCGCATCAAGTGGCAGGTGCGGCGCCATGCCATCCGCACCCGCCTGACCGTCGCCGAAAACCTGCTGAAGAGCAAAAGGACACGCCGCCTGCTCGACCACGTGGAGCTGGACGACGGTTACACCGACGTCGCCTCGGCCTGGTTCTACTACGGCCGGCCGGAGCGGGCCTTCGCGCTCGCCGATCCGGCGGCGAAGCGCTCGGGCCAGGAGGTGCCGATCGCCCACTGGATCGCCGGCCTCGCCGCCTGGCAGCTCGGCAAGATGCCGGAGGCGGCGAAACACTTCGAGCAGCTCGCGCTGTCCCAGGTCGCCTCGGACTGGAACTCGGCGGCCGGCGCCTACTGGGCAGCGCGGTCCCACCTGAAGCTCGGCCAGCCCGAGAAGGTGAGTCGCTGGCTCAAGCTCGGCGCCCGCTCGCCGCTTACCTTTTACGGCCTGCTGTCGCGCCGGGCGCTGGGCGTCGAGACCCGCTTCGACTTCAGCCCCCACGAGCTGACCGAGAACGGCATCCGAATCCTCATGGAGACCAAGGAGAGCCGCCGCGCGCTCGCCCTGCTCCAGGCCGGTCAGCGCCACAGGGCCGAGCGCGAGCTCCTGCGCCTGCGCAACTGGACCGAGCCCAAGGCGGTCGAGGCCCTGCTCGGTGTGGCCGAGCGCACTCAGATGCCTGCCCTCTCCTTCCGGCTCGCCTACCGGCTTACCGAGTCTGGGCATACCCGGAACTCCGGCGAGATGCTCGAGGCGGCGCTCTTCCCGATCCCGCCGTGGCAGCCGAAGAGCGGCTTCAAGGTCGACCGGGCCCTGATCTACGCGCTGATGCGCCAGGAGTCGGCCTTCAACCCCCGGGCCAAGAGCCGGGACGGCGCGCGCGGCCTGATGCAGCTGATGCCGGCGACGGCCAGCTTCATGGCCCGCAAGCGCTACCGCGGCCGCAAGCGCAACCAGCTCTTCGAGCCCTCGCTCAACCTCGAGCTCGGGCAGCGCTACGTCTCCTACCTGCTGGGCAAGGAGATCGTCGACGCCAATCTTTTCCGCCTGACCACGGCCTACAACGCCGGTCCGGGGAATCTGGCCCGCTGGCAGCGCCGGATGAAGTACGAGGACGATCCCCTCATGTTCATCGAGAGCCTGCCGGCGCGCGAGACCCGCTTGTTCATCGAGCGGGTGCTGACTAACTTCTGGATATACCGGGCCCGACTGGGGCAGCCCGCGCCTTCGCTGGACGCGGTCGCCTCGGGCGACTGGCCCGGCTACGCCGCGCTCGACGGCGCCAATCCGGAGGTTGCCCGCTTTGTCTCAGGATCAAACTAGACCCTTTCTGCCGGTCAGAATCGCCCTCATCACGGTCTCCGACAGCCGCACACTGAAGGACGACAAGTCCGGCCGGCTGCTCGAGGAGATGGCGACCGAGGCCGGCCACGTCGTGGTCGGCCGCGAGGTGATTCGCGACGACTCCGCCGGTATCGAGGCGCGCCTGCGCGCGCTGATTGCCGACGAAACGGTCGACGTGGTGATCACCACGGGCGGCACCGGGGTCACCGGCCGCGACGTCACGCCCGAGGCCTTCCAGGCGGTCATGGAGAAGGAGATCGAGGGCTTCGGCGAGCTGTTCCGCTGGATCAGCTTCCAGAAGATCGGCACCTCGACGATCCAGAGCCGCGCCATGGCGGGCGTGGCCGGCGGCACCTACCTCTTCGCCCTGCCCGGTTCCCCCGGCGCCTGCCGCGACGGCTGGCAGGAGATCCTCAGCAAGCAGCTCGACGTCCGCACCCGCCCCTGCAACCTGGTCGAGCTCATGCCCCGCCTGAAGGAGCACCTCGAGCCGGCGGGATAGGGGCCGGGCGCTCTCGGGTCCCTTGAGGCCTTGCCGCCGGGGTATTCGAAGCTAAGCTCCAGGATCCCTCCGAGCTCGAGCAGCCCCCGTGCCCGGTTTCACTCTCCTCGACAGCCTCGCCTTCGCGCTCTTCGGCGCGAGCTGGGTCGGCTATGGGCTCTTCGCCGACCACAGCCGCTGGCACCGGCGCAGCATCATGTATCTGATGGACGCCTACCGCGAGCGCTGGATGCTGGCCATGCTAAGCCGGGAGAACCGCATGGTCGACGCCAACATCATCGGCGGGCTGCAGAGCGGCGCGGCCTTCTTCGCCTCGACCACGATCTTCGCCCTGGGCGGACTGATCGCCGCCCTCGGTGCGGGCGAGCAGGCGGTCGGCATCCTCGCCAGCCTGCCCCTGGTCGAGGCCACCACGCCGGAGATCTGGCGCGCCAAGGTGCTGCTGCTGATCCTGGTCATGGCCTACGCCTTCTTCAAGTTCGCCTGGGCCTTCCGCCTGCACAACTATTTCTCGATCCTGCTCGGCGCGGCGCCGGCCGAGGATCCCGCGCCCGGCCCCGAGGCCGTGGACCAGGCCAGGCGGGCGGCCAGGATCGGCGCCCTCTCGGCGCAGCACTTCAACCGGGGCCTGCGCGCCTACTTCTTCGCCCTGGCGGCGCTCGCCTGGTTCCTCCACCCGCTGCTCTTCATGGCCGCGACCGCCTACGTGATCTATGTCCTGCACCGCCGCGAGTTCCGCTCCAAGTCCCTGAGGGCGCTGAGAGACTAGAGGTAGCGCGAGCCCTCGGGCAGGCAGCTTCGCGGCACGGTCACCGTCAGCTCGCCCAGGAGCAGGAACGACAGGGTCTTGCCGTGGAGGTCCTGGGAGAGGGAGCTGTTCACCCCGCCTTCCAGCGCGTCGTCGATCACCAGGTTGAGGGCCGTCAGGTTCGGCAGGGCGTAGCGGGTGACCGCGGTCGCGCCCTTGTGCCGGAAGAGTTCGAGCACGCGCTCTTCCGTGACTTGTTCAAGCAAGTGGCGGAAGGCCTCGGGCCGGTAGGCGACGACCGAGATGTTCGATCGGTTGCCCTTGTCGCCGGCCCTGGCGTGGGCCACCGCGTGGAGCGGCACGGTCACCACGTCGCCGGTCACGGCAGAACCTCCCCCGGCAGAACCTCCCCGGGCAGAACCTCCCCGGGCAGAACTTCCTCGGCGCGCGCCTGGGCCTCGACCGGGCCGCGCGGCACCAGGACCGAGGCCGTGTTGACCTGGCCGGTCACCGAGCAGCGGTAGCCGCCGCCGGCGGCGGGGCCGGAGCAGAACAGGCTCAAGACCTCGTCGTTGACGTATTGCGCTGTCTCCTTGTTCGGCGTCCGAACCGCGGCGCGCAGGCGGTACTCCCCGTCGGCCGGCGCGTTCCGGCTGCGCTGCCGGTCCGAGGCCGTATTGTCGTGGACCGCGCCGGTGCCGACGATCTCGACCCGCAGGGGCTCCGCGACGCCGTGCCGCCGGCAGCGGGTGCGCACGATATCGGCGGCCAGCCGGGCGCGGGCCAGAGCGTTCGGCCCGGCGTAGATCAGTTCCGCCTCGCCGAGCCAGCCGCCGTCGGCCGAGAGCGTCGCCTTGAGGGTCTCGGGCGGCGGGCGGCCGCGCGCGCCCCTGACGCGGATCCGGTCCTTCCCGGCCTCTTCGAGGGTCACGCCCGTGACGTCGAGCGTCACGTCGGGTGTCAGGTAGGCCGCCGGGTCGTGCATCTCGTAGAGGATCTGCTCGGTCACGGTCGCCTTGTTGACCAGGCCGCCGGTGTTCTCCGCCTTGGTGACGACGATCTCGCCGTCCTCCCGGAACTCGCCGATCGGGAAACCGAGGTCGTCCATGCCCGGCACGTCCTTGAAGCCGGGGTCGCAGAAGTAGCCGCCGGTGACCTGGCCGCCGCACTCCAGCAGGTGCCCCATCAGGGTGCCGGCGGCCAGCATCCCCCAGTCGTCCTCCGCCCAGCCGAACTCGTGGATCAGGGGCCCCAAGACCAGGGCCGCGTCGGTGGTCCGCCCGACCAGCACCACGTCGACGCCGAGTGCCAGGGCCTCGGCCACGGGGCGGGCGCCGAGATAGGCATTGGCGGCGACGATCTCCCGGCCCTCCAGGGTGACGCCCTCGACGGTCGGCAGGGCGGCGACGTCGCCCGGCGTCATGAAGCCGAGCAGGTCGTCGCCCAGGACCACGGCGACCCTGAGGCCCTCGACACCGAGTTCGCGGGCGATCTCGTGCACCTTGCGGGCGCCGCCCAGGGGGTTGGCGTTGCCCAGGTTGGCGACGATGCGCACGCCGTGCGCCTTGCAGGCGGCCAGCACGCCCTTCACGTAGGGCTCCAGGTAGGGTGAGTAGCCGAGCTCGGGCTTGCGCATCCGAATGCGCTGGGCGATGGCCAGCGTGCGCTCGCCCATGACCTCGAAGTTCAGGTAGCGCGGCCCGTCGCGCCGCTTCAGGGTCTCGACGACCGCCGCGCCGGCGTCCAGGCGGTCGCCGGCGAAGCCGGCGCCGTTGCCGATGTAGACCGTCTTCACGCCCGACGCTCCCTCGTCTGGTTGCGTGTCGTTCGGACCGGTGCCAAGCTCCGTCCGGGCTGAGAAGTGTAGGGGTCGAATGGAAACGAGGAAACTGGGAAGGACCGGCCTCGAGGTGTCGCTGCTGACCTTCGGCTGCGGCGCGGTCGGCGGCCTGATGACCAAGGGCGAAGCGGCCGACCAGATGCGGGCTGTGCGCGCCGCCCTGGACCTCGGGATCAACTTCTTCGACACGGCGCCGACCTACGGCAACACGGCCTCCGAGACCAACCTTGGGCGTATCCTGACCGAGCTCAAGCCCGACATCGTGCTCGGCACCAAGGTCCGGTTTCTGCCCGGGGAGAAGGACAACATCGAGGCGGTCGTGGCCGCTTCGATCGAGGACAGCCTGCGGCGGCTACGGCGCGATCACGTCGACCTGTTTCAGCTCCACAACCCGATCACCGCGGCGGCCGAGGGCGAAGACCTGACGCCGGAGCAGGTGCTCGACGAGGTGGTGCCCGCCTTCGAGAAGATAAAGCGCCAGGGCAAGGTCCGCTTCACCGGGATCACCGCGGTTGGCGACACGGCCGCCCTCCTGAAGGTGGTGGACTCGGGCGCCTTCGACACGGCGCAGATCGTCTACAACCTGCTCAATCCCAGCGCCGGCGAAGCGGTCGGGCCGGGCTATCCGGGGCAGGACTACCAGGGCCTGCTCGGCCGCGCGACGGCGGCCGGCATGGGGACCATCGTGATCCGCACGCTGGCGGGCGGCGCGCTGTCGGGCTCGGAGGCGCGCCATCCGCTCGGCATGCCGGTGGTCGTGCCGATCGGCTCCGGCGCGGACTACGCCACCGACGTGGCCCGCGCCCGCCGCATGGCCCCGGCGGCGGCCAAGTCGGGCAATCCGGATCTGGTCGAGCTGGCGATCCGCTACGTCGCGGGCCATCCGCAGGTCTCCACGCTCCAGGTCGGCATCGCCACGGTCGAGCAGTTCGAGGGCGCCGCGGCGGCCGTGAACAAGGGCGCGCTGGCGCCCGGGGTGCTGGAGGAGATTGGCCGCGTGCAGGCCGAATTCGAGAGGGAGGAGTGAGCGCTCCGGTGACCCGGGCAGAGCTGGAGGCGCTCAAAGACAAGATCGCCTCTATGCGCGCGCCGATTATGGCTTGTCTTCCGCAGACGGGAGAACGGTCCACCCGGCCGGACGAAAGCCGACTGGGCGGCTGGCCCTGTTGGCCAGAAGACGAAGCCTTGCCCAAGGATGCGAACGGCGAAGCCATGATGTTTCTGGCGCAGATTAACTTTGCCGAGATGCCGCCTTTGGAGCCCTTTCCTGAGAGTGGTTTGATGCAGATCTTCGTCTCTTGCGGCGACTCCTACGGGTGCAAGTTTCCTTCTCGGCACCGAGACGGCTTTACGGTGCACTATCGCGCGGGAACCGACGGCCTCTTTTCGCTCGACCCCTATGAGGATGAAGGTGTGCCGTTCTCCGTGTTCGACAAGAGGAACCTGCACTGGATGGGACAGCCCTTCGTTTTCGAGCGCCGCGATATGGTCCCGCCACTCAATCACTATTTGATAGAGCCGGACTATGACGCTCTCTGGCAGAGAACGATTTTTGCTGATTCCGACGTCTTGGACGAACTCTTCGAGGAGAACCCGGGTCCTGACATCTATCTCGGCGGCTTTCCGCGCTTTACCCAGCTTGATTTTCGCGCGCCCGATCGTCCGGTAGGCTACGACGAACCCGCGCCCGTTGATCTGGCCGCCTACGACCAGGTCGTTATGCAGTGCGGCGCGCCCGAAGGCGTGACGTGGGGCGACGTGGGCGAAGCCTGTTTCCTGATGCGCTCGGAAGACCTGAGGAAGCGCGCCTTCGACCAGGCAATCTATTACTGGGACTGCACCTAGTGGCTGCGTGCCGGCATCGCCGAAAATTCTTTCGTTTCTCAAATGGCGCTTTCATCCTATGCGCCATTGAGCTGGACTTGGCTTAACAGCTAGCCTCATTTGTAGCCGCCGGACCTGTCTCGGGAAGCTTCCGGCGAGGCACTCTCGGCGTCCAGGCCAGATTGGTTGGTGAGGGGGAGGGGAAAACATGAGCGAACGCTACGACGCGATCATCATCGGCGCGGGCATTATCGGCGCCGCGGTGGGCCTGGAGCTCGCCCGCAAGGGCTGGAAGACGCTCAACCTCGACAAGCTGCCGGCGGCAGGCTACGGCTCGACCTCGGCCTCCTGCGCGATCATCCGCACCCACTACTCGACCCTCGACGGCACGGCCTTCGCCTACGAGGGCTACTTCTACTGGAAGGACTGGGCCCAATATCTCGGCGTCGAGGACGAGCGGGGACTGGCCGAGTTCCACGAGCGCGGCTGCCTGGTCATGAGGACCGCGGCCAACGGCTACCTCGACAAGCTGCTCGAGCATCAGCGCGCCGTCGGCATCCCCTTCGAGGAGTGGGACCCGGCGACCATCAAGGCCAGGATGCCGCACATGGACGTCGACACCTACGGCCCGCCCAAGCGGCCCGACGACGAGGGTTTCGGCGCGTCCACCGGCGGTCCGCTCCGCGGCGCGGTCTTCTTCCCCTGCGCCGGCTACATCTCGGACCCGCAGCTCGCCACCCACAACATCCAGCGGGCGGCCGAGGCCGCCGGCGGCCACTTCCGATTCAACGCCGAGATCACCGAAATCCGCAAGACCGCCGAGGGCCGGGTCGCCGGCGTGACGCTGGCCGACGGCAGCGAGATCGACGCCCCCGTGGTGGTGAACGTCGCCGGGCCGCATTCCCAGAAGGTCAACGAGATGGCCGGGGCCACGGCGGACATGAACATCGCGACCAAGGCCCTGAAGCAGGAGGTCGTGCACGTGCCCATGCCGGTCGAGAACTGGGACGAGATCGGCATCGTGACCTCGGACAGCGACATCGCCTGCTACACCCGGCCGGAGAAGGGCAACTTCCTCCTGATCGGCAGCGAGGACCCGGAATGCGACCCGCGGGAGTTCGTCGACCCGGACGACTACGACGAGAACTTCTCCGAGCAGTGGAACGTCCAGGTCATGCGCACCGCCCAGCGCATCCCCGCGCTCGGCATCCCCAGCCGCATGAAGGGCGTGGTCTCGCTCTACGACGCCTCGGACGACTGGATCCCGATCTACGACAAGAGCTGCGTGCCGGGCTTCTACATGGCCTGCGGCTCGAGCGGCAACCAGTTCAAGAACGCGCCGCCCGCGGGCGCGATGATGGCGGCGCTGATCGAGCAGGTCGAGGCCGGCCGGGATCACGACGCCGAGCCGGTGCAGTTCCACATGCCCTACACCGACCGGACCATCGACGTCGGCTTCTACAGCCGGCGGCGCACGATCAATCCCGAGAGCAGCTTCTCGGTCCTGGGCTGAGCCGGGCCAGGTCGGCGGCGGTGTCGACGTCGTCCAGTTCCTCCAGGAAGGCGACCCGCTGCCCACCGAGCCCGGCCAGCGTATCGGACAGGGCGTGGGGGCCGCCCCAGCGCACGCCGCGAAACGGCAGGGCGAGCCTGGGCCGCCGGCGCGCGCCGATCAGCCAGTAGCCGCCATCGCTGGCGGGGCCGAACACCCAGTCGTTGCGGCCGAGCGCGGCGAAGGCCTGGGCCACATGGGCGCCGGAGATCTCCGGGATGTCGGTGCCGACGATCACCACCGGCCCGGGCGGCAGGGCCTGGAAGACGCGTCCCATGCGCCGGCCCAGGTCGCCGCGGCCCTGGGCCAGCAGGCGGGCCGGCGTCGCCCAGAGTCCGCGCGGCCGGCCGGCCTCCCGGTCGGGCGTCACGGCCAGCCAGGTGGTCCAGTTCGGGCTGCGCGCGACGCGGCGCAGCAGGCCGGCGGTGGTCAGGCGGTGAAAGCGCAGGGCCGCGACCGGGCCCAGGTCCCGGGCGAGGCGCCGCTTGACCCGGCCGAGCCGGGGCGCGCGGGCGAAGACCACCAGGTGGTTCTGGAGGCTCATCCGTAGAGCCGCTTCAGCCAGGCCGGCGGCAGCCCGGCGAAGTAGAGCAGCAGGATACTGAGGTTGCGCAAGGGGCGCAGCAGCCAGCCGCCCTTGCGGTAGCGCGCCGCCGAAGTGATCGCTTCGCCCTCCAGCATGATCAGACGCCGGCGCCCGAGGCGGCGCGCGAAATCCACGTCCTCCATGAGCGCCAGGGGGCGGTAGCCGCCGAGGCTGCCGTAGAGGCTCTTGGCGATCAGCAGTCCCTGGTCGCCGTAGGGCAGGCCCAGTCTGCGCGCCCGCCAGTTGGCGACGGCCTCGACCCGGCGCGCCTGGGGCGCCGGGTCGTCGAGCACCAGGCGGAAGTAGCCGGCGCGCCGCTCGTTCCGCGGCACGGCCATGAAACGCTGCGCCGCGCCGGCCCATCCCGCTGCGAGACGCGTGTCGGCGTGGAGAAACAGCAGCCAGTCCGTGCCGGCGGCCGCGGCGGCGGTGGCGAGCTGCCGGCCCCGGTTGGCCCGCCCTGCGGAGAGCACCCGCGCGCCCCGGTCCCGCGCGACCCGCGCGGTCTGGTCCTTGGAGCCGCCGTCGCACAGCAGGACCTCGGCGACCAGTCCCTCGCGTCGGCCCGGCTCGAGCGAGTCGAGCACGGCGGGAAGGCCCTCTTCGGCGTCGAGGGCTGGAATCAGGACGGAGATCTTCGGGGCCGGTGTCATCGGCCGCTCTTTACCACGGCGCCGCCACGAGATCGAAGAGACAGATTCCTATTGCCGCCGAATCACGTAGATCCGGGTTCTCACTACGGACAGGGCTTGATTTCGATCATCTGTGTCGTCACGACGCCGCCGGATTGGAAAACCATTTCGGCTTGGCCGGTGTCCTTGAACGGCGCCAGTTTGCCAGGAAATGTCACGGTGATACCGGTTGATTTGGCTGTTGCCTCATCGACTTTACCGACAATGCCGCCCAGCACGACGTTGGCATTGGCGTTCTTCACCGGCAGGTTCTCGCCGGTAACCACGAGCGCGGCCTGGTCCTGGCAAGCGGACAGGCTCGTGGGTGCGATCGCGATGTCCTTCGGCGGATCCGATTTCGCCGGCTCCTGCGGCTTCGATGCCTTGGCGGGCCTTTTCAGGAGGCTGGTTGCCTCCGCGCCTGGCGTTGCGGACTCGCAGGTCTTCTCACCGGTTCGGGCGCCCGTGATAAAAACCTCGCTGGTAGCGACCCCGTCCCGGGTCGCGACGGTCATCTCGAGTTCGGTGATGCCCGCGCCATCCGCGTTCTGAGACGTGCTCAGGGCGAAGTACTTGCCGATGTCGACTTTCGCGCTGATGCCCCGCATGTTTGGAAGGACACGGGGTTGTTCAAGCAGCTGCCCGCCCAGATAGACCTGGGGTGTGCGCCAGAGGTTGGAGCCCTCGATCACAAACTGGACCTCTTCAGCGCAGGCCGAGAGGGTCGAGGGATGGATCTGGGCGATCGTCGGCTGATTGGCCAGGATGCGCCCCCTGGCGCTCAAGACGAACTCGGTCAACCCGTTGAACGCTTCGATCGAGGTCGGCAGAGGCACGGTGATCTCGCGGCTGTTTGGCCTGCAGGCGGGTTCGTCCTTACAGGACGCGAAGACATCTTCACCGAGATTCCAGTTTCCGACCCAGGCCGTCTCGACGGTAAGGTCGATCGAAGGCCACCAGGCCGGTGCCGAGATATCAGCGACCACGTCGAAGCGGGCGGGTCGGTGCACCAGCTCGATGATCTGCCTCTTCTCGTTGACCTCCATGCGGGGGCCGAACAGCCAGCCGAATTGTACGTTCTGGGACGGGCCGGTCGCGTTATGGTCCTTCTTGGTCTTGTTGGCGAATCCGATGACCAGAGGGAGGCGCTCCAACGCGTCGACCTTGCCGGATACCGAGCGCATGTAGCCCAAGCCGGCGTCGACCCCGACGCCGGAACTAGGTAGCGCGGCCGCCAGCGCAACCGCGGTTTCGAAAGACTGCGCCGCGCTGGCCACGGCGGAGCGGCGCTCAACCAGCTCGGCCGGGCCGACCTCGTAGATCCCGACACTCGGTGTCGTGCCCCTTCGAGCACTTCCCGAGACAAGGCAGGCGAAGAGGTAGGTCGGCCGCTCCCAGGCTTCGAACTCGCAGACGTTCCTGTTGTTGTGCTTCGCTTCTGGATTAAAGCAATCACCGCCGAAGTCGCCCTCACGACAGAGGCCGTCCCGCGAGGCCGGCAGTCGTTTTTTGCACGCTTCAGAAAGGTTTCGATCATTCTGGAGCAGCAGAATGAAATCGATGATGAAGGCCTTTACGCCGAAGGTTGTGTCGAGTTCGTTGGCCCTGATGCCGTGGGCCGCGCCTTGCAGCGCGACATCGATTGCCTTGCAGGCATCACGGGTCAACTTGGCTCTTGGATTGATGAAATAGCCCTTGATGTCACTGGCGAGGCCTATCGGGACGGGCAGATAAAGGGCGACACAACCTGGCATACTGAGTGGCTTGCTGCTCTCGAGGCACTTGTCGCCTCGATAGGTGCCCAGTTTGTGATCGATGTCGAAAAATATCGGAACGATCTCAAAAAGGCCCGTGGATACCAGCAAAGAGTAGTAGTTCGCGTCGAACTTCACGTCGAACAGCTCGCGATCTGTCTCTTGTTTTGGTTCGCGTGTCCGGAGGTGCAGCCGTGACGCGGCGTAGGAGAGCCAAGAGAAGTAGAGCTGCTGGAGCTTGTACCTGTCGAGCTTCGGCTCCTTGATGGTAATAAGCGTGGCACCCCATTGCCGGTTCGGGTGATGACCCGGAAGGACCGTCGCGTCGAACTGAAGCCGGATCAGCGCGTTTCCGATGTCGTCGTGGCGGTCGTCCAGCCGCGCGGCGTTAAGGGCCGAGCGCAGTTCGGAGCGATAGGCCTGGATGTCGAAGAAGAGGTCCCGCGGGTTGGGAGAGGCGGCGGTTTTTCGCACCGCCGGTGCCGATTCCTTCTGCAGATCGAGGAGCACCTTCTGCAGTTCGTCGAGCCGAGCTCGCAGTTTTGGGATCTGACCCTTTGCGTCCAGGTTGCCCTTCGCGGTGTCTTTTGACGGTTTCGCCTCGGTATCGGTCTTGGGATCGATCGTTTCCGTGGGTGCCGGTGCCGCTTGGACGCCTTCCAGGATCTTTTCCCGCCGCGCGATCTCGATCTCCAGGTTCTTCGCGGCGAGCTCGGTTTCCAGGTCGGCGATGCGCGACCGGCGCTGCGCGTCCGCGCCCTGGCTGGGATCGAAGGTGACGCCCAGAGCGGTCGAGAGGGCCTCGATCGAGCGGATCTCGCTGAGGACCTGCGGCTGGAACTTCGTTCTGAAATCCGGAGTCTTGGTTTTCAGTTCTTCCGCATTGATCTCCGTTTCCTTGAGCAGCTGCTCCAAGAATTCGACCTCGCTTCGACGGTCGTTGATCAGGGTCTCGCGCGAGTAGACCTGGGGGTCGCCCAGCATGATCGCTGCGGGCCGTTGGTCGCCGTCATAGTCGATGCGTTCCAGGGTATAGGGATCAGGCCCGCAGGCGCCGAGCCCCAGGCCCGCCAGGGCGCAACCGAACAGGAAGAAAGCACGCTTGCTTGCCATAATGCCATTTCCCCGTTGAAACAATTACGTCATCAATATGCCTCTGATGGTAGGTCACCGACTTGCCGTTTGCTACCAGAGATTCCAGGCAGACCAGCGTATGTTCTTGTTTTGTTCGCATCGATGGCCTAGACTTCGGCCATGGACGAGGCGATCCCGGACAAGGCGGTCAAGGGCCGCGGGGCGGTCAGCAACCAGGCCGGCCGCTACGAGCCCCACCAGAGGGTCAGGACGGCGGACGGCTGGGAGGGCGGCTGGGACCAGGACGAGCCGGAGCCGCGGGCCGATACGCTGATCTCGCCCGACGCGAGCCGCGAGATCATCGCCACCAACAAGTCGCCCGATATCCCCTTCGACCGCTCGATCAACCCCTACCGG